>CAIMXI010000487.1 GCA_903845365.1 uncultured Geobacteraceae bacterium
AATCCATAATGCAGTAAGACAGCCTCCCCAGATGATGTAGTAGAAAAGCCTTTCATCACGGAGTTCCCAGCCGAAAAGCTGCAGCGCCGCAATATCGGCTATCCCGCTTGATCCTCCAAGCATTGGAATGGTGCCGAAAAGGAAGTAGAGGCTGATTCCCCAGGCTATAGTAGCCAGCGGGAGGTAATGCCCCCCCATGCGCAGCGTGACCGCTCCGAGAATAAAGGCAACTATCATCGTCAACGCTACCGCGACAATAAGGGTCAGCCATGGAGACCAGGCAAAATGCGTTGTAAGTACTGCTGACGTGTAGGCTCCAAGCCCCATGAACGCGGCCTGACCGAATGACGTCAACCCGGCAACTCCGGTCAGCATGACAAGACCGATGGCAACTATGCTGTAGAGTCCGATGTAACTCCCCATGGTGAGATAAAACGGCGGGAGCAGCGGAACGGAAAACAGTAGCAGTAGGAACAGGATAAAGCCGAGTCGGCGCATCATTCTTCTTCCTCAAAGTGCGAGCTTGACAGCGAGCGCCAGAGCAGGACAGGAATTATAAGAGTAAAGACGATGACATCTTTGTAACCACTTAGCCAGAAAGAGGAGAATGATTCCGAAAATCCGACTATTAAAGCTCCGGCTGCCGCCAGCGGATAACTGGCCATCCCACCTACTATCGCACCGACGAATCCTTTGAGGCCGATCAGAAAACCGGAATCGTAATATAGCGTCGTAATTGGGCCGATAAGCACTCCTGACAGGCAGCCGATGGCCGATGCAAGAGCAAATGAGACGGTACCGGCCAAATGCGGGCTGATACCGACCAGACGGGCGCCGTTGCGATTAAAAGCAACAGCTCGCAGCGCTTTGCCATAAAAGGTTGCATTAAAAAACCAGGCGAGGAGTGCTATAAAAACGAGACTGGTCGCATAAACCCAGAGAGTCTGGCCTGAGACGGAAAGGGGGCCGAACAACAGTTGGGCGTCAGAAAAAGGTGGGGTTCTAACCCCTTCCGCTCCGAAGAAGAGCAGTCCTAGGCCAACCAGTACGAAGTGAACAGCTACTGCCGCGATAAGAAGCACCAGAACTGTTGCATCCGCAAGCGGCCGGAATGCCACTCGGTAAATGAGCGGGCCAAGCGGCATCACAACCAGCATCGTCAGCAGCACCTGCCAGCCAAGGTGGAGTTGCAGTGGAGCGCATACCTTTAGCAACCCGGCAATGGCAAGAGGTGGCACGAGAATAGCCGTAAGAGACCTGGGCAATTCCCGGGTTTCTCCGATTCTGAACAGCCTGAAAGTTTCCATGATGGCAGCCATGGCCGCCAGAATGAGCAGAAGCCACACCGTGCCGGGCATGATCCCGGACTGCAGATTGGCAAGCGTCAGCGCACCGTAGGAAACAAACTCCCCCTGGGCAACAAAAATCACTCGCGTTACCCCGAATACCAGTATCAGCGACAGTGCCAGCAGCGCATAAATCGCACTGTTGGTGACTGCATCCTGGGCAAGAATCAGAAGTGTCTGAAAATCCATGGGAACCTTTCTTCTGTTTCAGGGAACAATGATAACTTCCGGATCCGGTTTTGCTGCGTAGAGACGTTCCACTAGGTTCTCCCGTCGATCCAGAGAGGCTCTCTGATTGATATATCCTTTATCGGTAATTTCGTTTGCATCGATCGATGGCGGCTCTGTCATCAGCATGACGCGGCGAACCCGGGTTGCCGAACCTATATGCGTCTCATTGTAGATCGCCATCGCCCGGTGAACGTGATCAACCACTTCCTTTCTTCTTACAAGTTCTCCAACTGTCAGGGCGGCCTCGCTGTCGCCGCAGAGCTCTCTACATGCGGCAATGTTCGGCCAGGCGAGTATTCCGACATATGCCCTGTCATGCCCTGTCACAAGGGCGTCCTGAAGAAGCGGGGCCGCTGTGGTAATAGCTTCCAGCCTGGTTTTGCCGACATGTACCCAGGTCCCGGTCGTAAGCTTGTAATCCTCTGCAATTCTCCCTGCAAATGAAATGCCTCTGCTTGGATCGGCCGGATCAGCAAATATGCCGGCATCACCGATCTTATAAAAGCCATCGGCATCAAAGGCATCTCTCGTAAGATCCGGACGGTTCAGGTAACCGGGAGTAACATGCGGACCCTTGACACGTAATTCATACTTTTCGCCATTCGGTAGCATTTTCAGAGAAACACCCGGACAGGGAAGCCCGATTACTCCCGCCTTGTCAATTGGAAAATGTGCCGATGTTGCCAGCGGAGAGGTCTCGGTGGAACCCCATGACGACGTCATAGGTACTTTGTGACCTGTCGCCAGAATGGCAACCGCTTCCAGCCTGAGCCATAGATCCTGCGGCAACGCGGCACCGGCGTAAAAAATGAGTTGCAGTTTTTTGAAGAAATTGTGCCGAAGCGCCTCATCCCGTTCGAGGTGGGGTAGGAGCATGGCAAAGCCGGACGGAACATTGAAGTAAATCGTCGGCGAAACTTCCGCAAGATTTTTCACGGTCTTAAGAACCAACCCTGGAACCGGCTTCCCCTCATCTATATAGAGGGTGCCACCCCTCTTAAGAACCAGGTTGAAGTTGTGATTCCCTCCAAAGGTGTGACTCCAGGGGAGCCAATCGACAAGAACCGGTGGTGTCGTCTTTGTGAAGGGCCATATTTGTGCCAGCATCTGCTGATTAGCACAGAGCATGCCGTGCGTGTTGAGTATCCCTTTCGGCTGCCCGGTAGAACCGGAGGAAAACAGCAGCTTTGCAACTGTTCCGGAGCCAACTCTCGCAAAGGCATGCTCCACCGCATCGGTGGCATGCGTCTCAAGCAGAGTCGCAAAAGACGATGTCGGAACGCCATCTACCTGACCGTTACGTATGACCACTTCCACTCCGGAGAGATCCAATGCATGCAGGGCACGAGAAAACGTCGTCCCGTCTTCCACGTAGATAAGTGCCGGTTTGACTTCCGAGAAAATTGCCTTCAGCTTGAAGAAGTCATCACTTAGCAGCGAATAGGCTGCTGAGACAGGGGCAACCGGAACCCCCGCAAAAAAGCATCCTAGCACCAGAAGGGCATGACTGACGGAATTTCCGGAGAGAATCATGACCGGCCGGTCTGCCCCAAGTTTCCGGTCTATCAGCGCCTGGGCTATTGCATCAGACAGGCAGGCCGTTTCACGGTAGGTCAAGGTGCTCCAGGCGCCAGAAGAATCCCGTTCGCCGATGAAAATTCTATCCGGTGTGTCAGTAGCCCAGCGACGCAGCAGCACCCCCATGCTCTCCTCGCATGGTTCTAGTGGCATCGGCGAACTGAGGATGAAACCGCCATCCGGCGTATTTTCGACGTTAACCAGTGCCGGCGCAAAGTCAATCGGTACAAATTCAGCCTGCTGCATGACGTTTTTTCCTCCTGAATTCTGTTGATGTTCAGATATTATATTTTCCCGAATCCTTTGCTGTATCAGCCAGAAGCTGTTTGGCTTCCAGCAGACCTTCGACCGGATAGGCGGTCAGTCTTGCCG
>CAIMXI010000488.1 GCA_903845365.1 uncultured Geobacteraceae bacterium
TGTACACGAAGTGATCATCTACAGCAAAAATGGGGAACATCGTTCGCTGTCAGCTTTTGCCGATCTCTGGTTGCGGTTACGCTCCCGTCATTTTGACCTTGTCATCAACTATCAGCGCAGCAATATTAAAGGGTGGATACTAATGAGTGCCACCTTTCCCTGCCGTGTGCTGGTATATCACAAGAGCCGGCGCTTAATTGTGCATGCGATAGTGGATCACCTGCGTCCGCTTACTGTACTGGAGATTGATCCGTATACTGTTGACCAGAAACTTGATTTTTTCCCGTTACCGGAAGATGAAGAGTACGCAGACCGTTTTATCAGCGAACAGCATCTTGCAGGTAAACGATTAATAGCCTTCAACCCAGGCACCAGCCATGCAAGTAAGTGCTGGCCTATCGAGCGGTTCGCCGTTTTGGCTGACCGCCTCGCGGCAGAGCATGGCTGCGAAATCATCGTCGTCGGGAGCAGCCACGAAATGCCGCTGGCTACCGCGATTCGCGACGGCATGCATCACCAGATGCATGACTTGTGCGGATGTTCTCTAGGCGAACTTGGTGCCCTGCTAAAACGTACGGAGTTTCTGGTAACCGGCGACACCGGCCCGATGCATATAGCGTCGTCGGTCGGAACCAGGGTATTAGCATTGTACGGCCCCATCAGCCCCGAGCGGAGCGGTCCGGTTGGCGAAGGGCATCAGATTATAATGCATGATGAGCTCGACTGCTGTCCATGCAATCGTTTCGATTGTAAAAACCGGTCGTTTCGCCTCTGCATGGAGATGATTACCGTAGATGAAGTGGCACAGATAGCAGCGGAAATGCTGCATAGTAGACTGGATTGAGGGAGATTAAAAATGAACGTACAAGAACTCGGTTTGGCCAATTTGACAGAAGCTTTCGACCGTTGTCTCACGTTTTGGCACACAGACCCAGCCGATTATGCACAGATTACGGAAATTCCTAACGAGACTGCCTTGGAGCTTGCATGGCGCAACTACTGCTTGTGGCACGAAGAAGACAAGGCAAGACGCACCGATGTTGATGACGGTATGATTGCGCAGGTGAAGCGCAATATCGACCGTTTCAATCAGCAGCGCAACGACTTCATTGAGCAGCTTGATGAAGAAATTCTGGCCTGGCTCATGGCAAGATGCTCTTTTCGGGATGATATGCCGATCAATTCTGAAACTCCAGGGGGGATCGTTGACCGCATTTCTATCCTCTCGCTCAAGGTGTACCATATGTACGAGGACACCCTGCGTGACGACATAGATGAAGCACATCGCGAACGCTCGCTGCAAAAGTTGGCCATTCTCCACGAACAGCGTGCAGACCTTGAGCTGGCACTACAGCGGTTGTTGGACGATTGCCTGTCAGGAACCAGACAGATGAAGCTCTACCGCCAGTTCAAGATGTACAATGATCCGAGCCTGAACCCGGAACTCTATCGGCAGAGTAAGGCCTGATCTCCTGGCCTTTCCGCCTCCCCTTCATACCGTGAGAAAACATGCGTATACTGATTGTCAAATTGTCCGCCCTCGGCGACATTATCCACGCCTTGCCGGTACTTGACTATCTGCGTCAGGCGGCTCCCGGAGCTGAGATCGACTGGGTGTTGGAGGAACAGAATCGAGACATTCTGGAAGGGCATCCCCTGATCAGAAACGTGATTTGCATCAATACGCGTAAATGGCGGAAAGCGCCGTTCTCTGTCGCCACCCGCCGCGAAGCAGGTGCGATCGTGAAGCAACTGCGCAGCGCATCCTATAATATGCTATTCGACCTGCAGGGAAACATAAAGAGCGGTATTATTGCCGCGCTTGCGGGCGTGCCCCATCGCTACGGATTTGACCGCGACGGCGTTCGCGAGTCACTGAACCTGATGTTCACAAACCATCATGTCCCGCTTAGCCCGGACGATCATCACGTTTCAAATCGTTCACTCAAAATCGTTAGTTCAGCTTTCGGCGGTAATTACGGCTCTTACGCGCTAACCAGCTATATCCATACCACCCATGAGGAAGATGAAGCGGCAGCGGAACTTCTATCTCTTGCACCCGGGAATACGCATTTGCTGTTCCATACCGGGACAACCTGGGAAACGAAAAAATGGTCTATTGAAGATTGGCTCGAACTGGGGCGGCTCGTGTTGAACAGATTTCCATCCGTCAGCATCCTTTTCTCGTGGGCAAATAATCAGGAACATGAAGAGGCAGAGTGGCTTACGAACGAATTGGGTAATCGGGCTTTACTCCTGCCACGACTACAGTTGAAAAGTTTCTGCGCAGTTTTGAAAAAGATCGATCTGGCGGTGGGTGGGGATACGGGACCGATCCATATTGCCGCAGCAGTAGGCACACCGACAGTTTCTTTCTACCGCGCAACCGACGCCAGGCGCAATGGGCCCGAAGGCTCCCGTCATATTACTCTCCAATCCAGCATGCCCTGTACCATCTGTCTGGAGAGGTCGTGCCCCGATGACAAAAACTGTCGTCTCACCATCCGAAATGTCGACATGTTTGCAGCCATCGTCAGCATCTTGGCACCCGGAAAATAGCACTGAACTTGCTCAAGGCCTGTATATGAAAACATTCCTCTTCGTCAATCCGGCATCCGGCCATCATTCAGCAGAGCGGCTGCAGTTTGCCCTGGAGCGGTTACGGGCTTGCGCCGTGATTCCGGAGATTTTTGAGGTTCGTACTCCAGCCGAAATTTACGCCCGCTGCGGCTCTATCGATAAGGAACTGACACCACCTCTCGTTATTGTGGCCGGTGGCGACGGCACCTGCAATGCGGTAATAAACGGGCTTGAACCGGGAGGAGCAACTCTGGCTCTGCTGCCATTTGGCACATCAAACGTGCTGGCGGCAGAAATCGGCATCACCTCTCTAGCAGATGCTCTCGAGCGGATAATCGCCGGGAGAAGCCGTCCCCTGTCAGTCGGAATTATTGAGATGGATGGGCGATCACTTCGCTTTCTGCTCATGGCGGGAATCGGTCTTGACGGCGCTGTTGTCAGAGATGTATGGCCGCTGGGAAAACAGTTTTTGCGGCAAGGTGCCTACGTGCTGTCGGCACTGAAGCATGCACTCCTGTGGGATTCCACACGGTTCGAAATAAGCACTCCTGAGGGTACGGTGACATGCCACACCGCTATTATCTGCAACGCCTCCCGCTACGGTGGAAATTTTGTCCTGTCACCTGGAAGCAGCCCTTTCATGCCAGGACTTTCCGCCGTTTGTATTACCGGTAACGACCGCATCACCTACTTGAACAGTGCGTTGGAGCTGTTCCGTAACAGCGCGGGAACAAGTAGAAACCTGACTCATATTCACTCTTCGAGTTTTGAGATCCGGGGTAGACACCCCATTCAGATCGATGGCGATTTTGTCGGTTATGGGCCGGCACGCATATCCGAATTTGCCGGCTTTGCAAAAATTATTGTGTAATTACCGGGTGTTAAAATCATGGCACTTCACCGCTTCTCCCGTACTGAACTACTGATCGGCCCACCGGGACTATCAACGCTGGCCTCAAAGCACGTCATGATCTGCGGGATCGGAGGAGTCGGCAGCTATGCCGCTGAAGCTCTTGGGCGAGCCGGCGTCGGGCGGATCACATTGGTGGATTTTGATGATATTTGTATTACCAACATCAACAGGCAGATCCATGCACTCTCCAGCACGGTTGGCCAGCACAAAGTGGAGGCTATGGCAGCGCGGCTGCGCGATATCAACCCTGCGGCTGAGATCAGTCCGGTCAGGGAGTTTTTCTCCGACGGTAACGCCGGTCGACTGCTCATGCCGCGCCCCGATTATGTTCTTGACGCCATCGACCATTTCACCGCCAAAGCATCTTTGATATCGACCTGCCGCCAGCATGGCATTCCGGTTATATCAAGTATGGGAGCCGCAAACAAACTGGATCCCTCAAAGATTGAGGTATCTGATATTGCCTCAACCAAAAATTGCCGGATGGCACGCAGCATGCGGAAAATCCTGAAAAAAGCCGGAATCACAACCGGAGTGCAGGTGGTCTACTCGACGGAACTTCACCGGGAGCTCGATCCGGCATCAGCAAGCACGTGCGGCATAGAATGTATCTGTCCCAATCAGTCGGAACAGATGTTTCGCTGTGAACATCGCCGGGTGATTCTCGGCAGCATTTCATTCATTCCTTCTATCTTTGGACTGACTATGGCAGGAGTTGTTGTTAATGCGTTTTTGAACCCGGTGTGATGCATGACAGAAAAAAACAAATTTGCCGGCAGAGTCTGTTCTTTTTTATTGACAAGCCCGGAATATAAAAGGTAACGTTACAGCACCTCCGATTAAACATCCTGGCACCCAGAATTGATCCCTAGACAGTTTTAAAATTTAGTACCAAGCAAACCTCAGGATAATCCTTATTTCTACTATTATGCATGAAACCTCATTTCACCTATCTCTTAAATTTTCCGCAGACGTTCTTATCCGGAATTCAAGCCACTAATGCATAGCCTCAAACACTACCAAAGCAACTCTACGCAGGAGAACAGATGAATTTACAAGAGCTTAAAGGCAAGAAGATCAGTGATCTCAACACTATTGCGCGGGATCTCAACATTGAGGGGGCTTCGAGCCTCCGTAAACAGGATCTGATCTTTGCAATTCTGAATGCCCAGACCGAACAAAACGGTTTTATCTTCGGCGAAGGGGTTTTGGAAACTCTTCAAGACGGCTTCGGTTTCTTAAGAGCTACCGATTACAACTACCTCCCCGGTCCTGATGATATCTATATTTCTCCCAGCCAGATCAGGCGCTTCAATCTCCGCACCGGGGACACCGTCTCCGGGCAGATCAGGCCGCCAAAAGAGGGTGAGAGGTATTTTGCCCTGCTCAAGGTTGAATCGGTAAACCATGAAACACCGGAAGTCGCCCGCGATAAAATCCTTTTCGACAACCTGACACCGCTCTATCCGCAGGAAAAGCTCACCCTCGAGACAACTGCTGAAAATATGCCTATGCGAATTATCGAACTGGTGGCTCCTATCGGAAAAGGGCAGCGAGGTTTGATTGTTGCGCCTCCCCGCACCGGTAAGACCGTACTGATCCAGAACATCGCCAACTCGATTGCCGCCAATCACCCTGAAGTATACCTGATCGTCCTTTTGATCGACGAACGCCCGGAAGAGGTTACTGACATGCAGCGTTCAGTTAAGGGCGAAGTTGTTTCCTCCACCTTTGACGAACCTGCGACACGTCACGTTCAGGTTGCTGAGATGGTAATCGAAAAGGCCAAAAGACTGGTTGAGCATAAAAAAGATGTTGTCATCTTGCTTGACTCGATCACCCGCCTGGCACGAGCATACAATACCGTATTACCACCATCAGGCAAGATCCTGACAGGCGGGGTAGATGCAAATGCCCTCCAGAAGCCAAAACGTTTCTTTGGTGCGGCGCGTAACATCGAAGAGGGTGGTTCGCTGACGATTATTGCCACCGCACTGGTTGACACCGGCAGTAAGATGGACGATGTCATCTTTGAGGAATTCAAGGGTACCGGCAACATGGAGTTGCACCTTGACCGGAAACTGGTTGAGAAGCGCACCTTCCCGGCTATTGACATTAACAAATCGGGAACTCGCAAAGAAGAGTTGCTGATTGAGAAAGCGTCACTGAACCGGATCTGGATATTGCGCAAAGTTATTCACCCGATGAACGTTGTCGACAGCATGGAGTTCCTCCTCGACAAACTTTCGGAAGCCAAGACAAATCAGGCTTTTCTTGATTCAATGTCTAAGTAATAAAATAAAAATCTTGCAAAATATTCTAAAACTGGCTACGATACCTCGTTGTTATTCATAGCTGATTACGTTACGTCGTAAAGCACTACTGAGGGAGGAAGAGATGAAAGAAGGAATACACCCGAATTATTCTGAGATTACCGTCAAGTGCCTGTGCGGTAATACATTCCAGACACGCTCCACAAAAAAAGAGATCAACACCGAGATCTGTGCAGCCTGTCATCCGTTCTACACCGGCAAGCAGAAACTGATTGACACAGCAGGGCGTGTTGAGCGCTTCAAAAAGCGTTACGGTCAGGCTTGACAGATCGTCCTGTAAACTCTTGAGAGGGGCTTTGTCGCGAGGCAAAACCCCTTTTTTTTCTCTTGCCACCCTTTTCCATCTCAGTTTCAGGGGGCACCCAATACTATAATATTGAGCATGCCGGTTTTGGGATTAATCTAATTACTTAACCCTGAGCATCGCTTGAGGAGGACACTATGAATGTCACTCTGATCGAACACACACCTAATCCTGAACATGTTGTTGCGTTTGCTGCCCGTCTCTGTTATTCGCCAACTTCAATTGATAAATTGCGGGACAAGATGGCGACTTCAGATATTGAGTCCTTTCTGGACAAAATTATGTCACTCGGCCACCACTCGGTACTTGAGCACGCCTCATTTACCTTCGGTGTTGAGGGGATCTCTCGTGTTACCACGCATCAACTGGTACGACATCGTATCGCATCTTTTTCACAGCAATCCCAGCGGTATGTTTCGCATAAAGAAGAGTTTACCTCCATCATGCCTGACACCATTGCAGAGAATCTTGAAGCGCGGCAGATCTTCATTTTTATGTCCGAGACCTTTCACAAGGCGTACGCACAACTGATCGAGATGGGAATTCCGGCGGAAGACGCCCGCTATATTCTCCCCAGCGCCACAGAGACAAAAATCATAATGACCATGAATGCCCGCGAACTGTTACACTTTTTTTCACTCCGCTGCTGTCAGCGGGCGCAGTGGGAGATACGCGAGATGAGTGTTGAAATATTGCGGCTGGTAAAAAGAATCGCGCCCATTATTTTCCGACAGGCTGGTTCTAGTTGCGTAGGTGGCCCCTGCCCGGAAGGAAAATTCTGCTGCGGACAGATGGACGAAGTACGGGAATTTTACAATAGCCTGGAATAAACTGTTAAAGAGGCACCATGGATAAGATATGCGTCGGCGGCCAGGCTGTTATTGAAGGGGTTATGATGCGTGCGCCACGCTCGGTAGCCGTAGCTGTGCGCCGGGCCGACGGTGAAATCGTGGTAAAAAAAGAGTTGGTTGTACCGCTCTCCGAACGTTTTCCGATCGTAAAGCAGCCGATTATCCGCGGTGCAGTGGCACTATTTACCTCACTCATCATCGGCATCAAGGCGCTTAATTTTTCTGCCACCGAAGCGATGACAGAAGATGAAAAAGAAAAAGAGCGCGTGAAGAGTAGGGATAGTGGCAAAGAGGGGGGGAGTGACATCTCTTCATGGACTATGGCCGGCACCATGACAATCGCCTTCGGCTTCGGCATCTGTCTGTTCTTTCTCTTTCCGCTCTACCTGACAAAGCAGTTGACGCCGGTTATAGGCGACAACAATATAATCTTTAATCTTGTTGATGGCGTCATAAGGGTATTTGTTTTTCTACTCTACATCTGGGCAATATCACGCATGGAAGATATTCAGCGGGTATTTCAGTATCACGGGGCCGAACATAAGTCGATATTTGCCTTCGAGGCTGGTGACGAACTCTCCGTTGCCAACGTGCGCCGTTACAGTCGCCTCCACCCCCGCTGTGGCACTAGCTTCCTCCTGATAGTCATGCTGGTCAGCATTGCTGTCTTTTCACTTATTCCCAAGCTTTGGCCATTCTATCTAAAAGCCGGCTCGCGCATCGTGTTGTTACCGATGATTGCCGGCATCTCATATGAATTTCTCAAGTGGAGCGCCACGCATAACGACCATCCGATCGTTAAAATGATAATTACCCCCGGTTTGGCACTGCAACGCCTGACCACTAGAGAGCCTGATGACGGACAGCTTGAAGTCGCCATTCGTGCCATGAACGAAGCACTGGAAATGAATGCAGGCTTCAAGGACGACCGGTTGGTGGTGTAACCGACCACCTATGCTCTCCTTTTTCATTACCCACCAGGATCACTGCCGCCGCCTCGAAAGTTACCTCCGCACTCTCATGCCCGCATCACCGTTCGGATATGCCCGGAAACTGATAAGAAGCGGTGCGGTCAGATGCAACGGCGCCAAAGTTACTCCCCACACTCTGCTCACTAACCACGACACGGTTACCCTCAAGGAAAGTGGCGCAACAACCGGCTATATCGCCTACACCCGTCCGGTTCTGGACATTCTCTATGAAGACAGCCTGATCATGATTGCCAACAAACCGGCTGGCCTGCCGATGCACCGCACCGCAGAATGCGAGGAAAATCTTGTGGACGTTGGGCAGACCTATATGATCCAGCGCGAGACCCCATGCAAACTCTATCCGGTTAACCGCCTGGATCGTGGTACCTCCGGAGCGGTGATTCTGGCTAAAAGTTCAAGTTCAGCTGGCATCTACGGTCGGCAGGTTAAAGAGACCGTTTTGGATAAGCTCTATCTGGCGCTGGTATGGGGAACGGCTGCAGAGAGCGGAGTTATCACCGAACCGCTGGACGAAAAAGAGTCCGAGACCCGCTACCGCCCCATGGTAACCAGCGAGAACTGCACACTGCTGGCGGTGGCTCCGATCACTGGACGGATGCATCAGATCCGCCGCCATCTGGCCGCAATCGGTCATCCGGTCATTGGCGACAAACGCTATGGCGGTGGAGATATGCCGCAGTTAGCAGGATTTGCTCTCCACTCATTCAAAACATCACTGACTCTGTCTGAAGCGGGCGCATTGACAGTCTGCGCTCCCGTCTCGGAAGAGTTGATGACTCTCTGCGAGCAGCGTTGGATTGAGCGTGACTCGTTGTTGAAAACAGTGACGCGACTTGCGTCACTGAATGCCTCTGGTATTTAAACAGTTACAAAGAAAAATTGAAACTCTGAAAATGTAACCCCACGTTTTGCTACTTTGTCGTTGTCTTTCAAATTCAAGCAGTTTATTTTATGCAATGAAAAACCCCGGAATCGTCACTGACTCAATGTCGAGAGAGGATTTCTGCTGTGGCTGTATTGAAATAATTGCCATTGAGGTAGCACCGTATAGACAGCAGTAAGAAAGCAGGATTAATACAATGCACCAAATCCAGAATATTGCCATATTTGCGAAGATGCATGATCCCCGTTGTCAGGGGATCGCCAGTGACCTGATCAAGTGGCTTGAAGTCAGAGAGCGGACGCCTCTGGTGGAGCCGAATCTTGCCCGCTTGATCGCTTCTCCCGCCACAATGACAGAAGAAGAAATTCGTGATCAAGCCGATCTGGTGGTGGTGCTGGGTGGGGATGGCACGTTGATTTCGGTTGCGCGCCTCTTCAGCGCCAAGGATGTGCCTATTCTTGGGGTCAATCTCGGCAGCCTCGGTTTTCTGACCGAGATTACCGTTGAAGAGCTCTACCCCCGACTGGAACTCTGCTTGCAGAGTACCCCGCGCGTCTCGGCGCGAATGATGCTGATGGTAACACTCCTGCGGGAAGGGAAACCACAAGAGATCCACCACGTTTTGAACGATGTGGTCATTAACAAGGGGGCCATGGCTCGTATCGTTGATCTGGAGACAAAAGTCAACCGGCAGTTTCTGACGACCTACAAGGCTGACGGCCTGATCGTAGCCACTCCTACCGGCTCCACCGCTTATTCACTGTCTGCCGGCGGCCCGATTATTCAGCCGCAGATGTGCTGCATCGTTATCACCCCGATCTGTCCGCATACTCTGACTAACCGCCCGATTGTTGTAACCGATGAAGCGATTATCTCAGTCACGATAAAATCCTCGTTTGATGAAAAGGTCTATCTGACCCTTGATGGCCAGGTCGGCATCGAACTGCAGGAGGGGGATTCTGTGGAGGTTCGCAAGGCGCTTAACAAAACCTCTCTGGTTATGTCGCGCAGTCGCGATTACTTTGAGCTGCTGAGGACCAAACTGAAGTGGGGGGAGCGCTGATTTGCAATGCTGACCGATCTCACCATTAAAAATGTTGCAATTATCGACTCTCTACAGATCTCTTTCAAGCAGGGATTAACCGTATTGACCGGCGAAACAGGAGCCGGCAAGTCAATCATTATCGATGCGGTCGGACTGATCATGGGCAATCGCGCTTCTTGCGATCTGATCCGCTCAGGTGAAGAAGAGGCGGTCGTCGAAGCGCTCTTCGACATTTCCACACTGCCGGAAATCAAGCGGCATCTGGCTGAGGCAGGTTTCGGTTGCACCGATGAACTGCTGGTCAAACGTTCACTCTCCCGCTCTGGGAAAAACCGTGTATTTATCAATGGCGGCTTAGCCACACTGGCTCTTCTAACCGACATAGCCCCGCGCCTGATAAATATATACGGCCAGCACGACTCCCAGACGCTGCTCAAGCCGGAAAATCACCTGCGGCTGCTGGACGCGTTTGCCGGTATCGATGAACTGCGACAGAAGTTTACCGGCATTTTCAGCAGATTGGCATCGGTACGAGAACAGCTTGCCGGACTGGAACATGCAGAACGGGAGACTGAACGGCGTCTTGACCTGCTCTCATATCAGTCTGAGGAAATTGCTAAGGCAGCTCTCAAGCAGGGTGAAGAAGAGCATCTAGAAGAGCAGCAGACGCTTCTGGCAAGCGCCGAAAAACTTGGGAACGTCAGTGGCGAGGCGTTTGATAGGCTCTACGGAGGGGACGGAGCTCTTTTGGGGCAATTTAAACGAATTTCCGCTTCAATAAAAGAATTATCGGCTATTGATCATTCGCTTTCAGAAACCGCCGCATCAATTGAAGGCGCTTATCTGCAGATGGAGGATGCCGCCATCACCCTCCGTGACTATTCATCACGAATAGATTCCGATCCTGCAGCGCTGCAGTTGATTGACGACCGACTCGATCAACTCGGTCGATTGAAAAAGAAATATGGAACTACCGTGGAAGAGATACTTACCTACAAGGCTGGAATTGATGCCGAACTGGAGCAGTTATACGGCAGAGAGCGTAGCAGAAATTCTCTCGAGGCGGAGTGTGGTTGTCTGACAGAGGAGTTGAAACTGCTGGGGAATGAGCTTACCATCGCCAGGGTTCAAGCCGCCAAAATACTTAAACACGCACTTGAAGGTGAAGCACACCAACTGGCCATGAAAGGCGCAATTGTAGAACCGACACTGGAAGCGCTGGCAGAACCGCGAGGAAACGGCTTTGAAAAGGTTGAGTTCCTCTTCTCACCCAATCCGGGAGAGATTCCGCGCCCTCTTGGCAGGATCGCTTCTGGAGGAGAATTATCGCGGTTGATGCTTGCCATCAAGCAGGTACTGCCTGACAGTGATGTCCCAACATTGATTTTCGACGAGGTTGATGCCGGTATCGGTGGCGCAACATCCGAGCTTGTTGGAAGAAAATTGAAAAACGTTGCGGCCAGACAGCAGGTACTCTGTATCACCCATCTGCCGCAGGTTGCAGTCTTTGCCGACCAGCAACTTCTGGTGGAGAAACTTATTGCAGGCGGGCGCACAACCACCCGTATCCTGGAACTCGATCTGAATGAACGTACCCGCGAAGTTGCTCGCATGCTGGCCGGTACGACCATCACCGACTCAGCCCTGAGACACGCCGCCGAGATGCTTTCTGCCGGTGGTAAATAGCTGATATGGTTGCGTAATCTCTCGCATCTCGACTCACTATCACCAATTCGCCGTGGGGCAGGATAATATTAGTAAAATATTATCTTGCGCGCTACTCTTTAGTGTGCTAGAAAGAGTAACTATTCGGTGAGTAGCGCAGCCTGGTAGCGCACCTGCCTTGGGAGCAGGGGGTCGCTGGTTCGATTCCAGTCTCACCGACCAAAAAACAAGGGGTTACGGGTTTTCCGTAGCCCCATAATTTTGGAAAATTACAGAGAATTACAGAGCATTTCGCGTCTGTAATATCAACATCCCTTACCGCCGCCTTTTCCGCCTTTCTTTGCCATATTTACCACCCCCCTTTTTTATTGAATTGTTCAATTGTAGTGAAGTTTATTTCTCCCCAGGCACGAATCAGCTCAAGGTTAATCAGCACGTTCTTCCGGTCACGATCAGAGAGACAATATTCATCACCTCTCCGGACGGCTTGAACTTCACGGAGGAGCGGCGCTTGTTCTACTGGAAGAGTGATTCTTAAATCTGGGCAGACCGGGCACGGCTTCGGGCACCCCAGCAGCGACAAGCACAATAGTGCCACCGTCAGGAACAGCAGGCGGCGGATCGGATTCGACTGTTGTAATATAATTATTTGATTGAACCCTGATATTTTTGACGGCATCAGCTATTCCTTTCTGTAACTGCTCGTTGCGGTTCCATGCATCGGCGTACATCTTTACTGTTTCCTTCGCCTGTGCCTCTGACAGCCTCAGAGCCTTCCTTTCGGCAAAGACACCACGTACCCATACTCCGGCGGTAAACAGGCCGACAACAGTCAAGATCATCAGGGCGATCTTTATCTGCTGTGCGTAAGGGTTCACGATCAATCCTCACCTCTTGATACCCACGCTTC
This sequence comes from uncultured Geobacteraceae bacterium, assembly GCA_903845365.1. Taxonomy (GTDB): domain Bacteria; phylum Desulfobacterota; class Desulfuromonadia; order Geobacterales; family Pseudopelobacteraceae; genus JACRCG01. Next base: position 12,477 of record CAIMXI010000488.1, read on the forward strand.
ATGGCACTCCCGGCACACACGCCTCCTTATGATGTACGTCCGGCAGTCGCGCACCTCGTAGGAGGGGATAGTATATTTCATCTTAGGAAAAGACTTTCCGCACTCACAGGTCATTTCTCCTCCAGTAGTGCTTCACGGGCAACAACAACGCAAGTGGACGGCTTATCATAAGCATACTCTCTGACAAACTCCAACGCCGCACGATACTTCTTGTTCTGTTCTAGCAGGGATGTAGAAACTAATTGTACGGTTGTTGTATTTGGCTCTAGACCACAAGTCCCTTGATAAGCTCCGGTAGTTACTGTCACTTTACCTATGCAGTGGTGTGACAATATTTCGTTCTCAAAGGGCTGATTACACCTTGAACAATATTTCATTAATTCACCTCACCCTTATAAAGCCAACAACAGCAAAACCGCTGCCGATGCCAAGCGTTCTGGTACGGTCAAAAACACCGCCCTGGTTTTTATCGCCTTTAGCTTGCTCCCGCTGACCACCTGCGTTGCCTGCTACTGTGTTCCCTTCTCGCGCTTTAAACGTCTTTTTGTCTATCTGCGCCAGCACAATGCCGGTATGTCCGTTGAAGTTTTGTGTTGCGGTACTGCCGTGTCGCCAGCACGGTACATCTGCCGGTTGAAGCTTCTGGATACCCATGCTCACGTCTTCAGCGGAAAATGTCTTGAAGGTTAGTTCGCGTGCTTTGCACGTCTGCCAAAGTAGCGACACCCGCCCGATTTTAGGGATCGGCTGTTTGACTCCTGCCGCTTCTGCGCCGTCACGGTAGCAGGTTAAAACGTAAGCCGCACACCATGACAGACCTTTAGGCAAGCCAAGATATTTCAGCATGGCATCAATTTCAGGGGAATCATTGCTGTTCGTGTGTTCTCTCACCGCCAGGTATTTAGCAGACTGTTCAACTGTCGCGTCCTGCAAGGTTTTGGCATGACCGGTTGCCGCCACTGTCAGCAGCAGTATCAGTATGATTATTGTTTTCACAGCTATTTCCCGACGACCGATGCAATGGCAATCAACAGGGCTCCGGTAACGATTGCGGCTGCAACGTTGTGCTCGTCAAAAATCTCTGCGTAGATATCGTATTTGGTGCCTCGGAAGAAAAACA
>CAIMXI010000489.1 GCA_903845365.1 uncultured Geobacteraceae bacterium
CTCCAATTGTAGCATTCCATAAATACCGAGGACCATGTCCGGGATGTCCTTCCTTTGCACAAGCACAGTTTTTTTTGCCACACTTGCTAAATACGACTGAAATTGTTCCTCGCCTGAAATCACCTGATTCTTGCAACTGTTTGTAGAGCTGTTCCCTCTTCTTTTCCAAGCTCGCGAGCGTCTCACTCATACCCACCTCCTATTATCTTGTTGCTTCTAGTCAACAAGATAATAGGGCAAAAAAAGAGATGCGTCAAGAAATCATATTTTTATGTCGTAGACCCAGCTCTACATGTTTCGAGACAGAACGACTTTGCTCTCCTTGATGGCATTGGAGGCGAATGTGCTGGTGCTGTGACTTTGTTGGAACCAGGGCAGATGCCGCAAGCCCGGGATAAACACGATCTCGTTCGTTGGCTCGATGAAGTAGAGCTTTTACGTCTTCTCGATGAAATGCCAAAACGCCCGATACTCGCCGGTGAAGAAGGATTGCGGTTATCTCTGGCGGGAGCGCAGGACAAGCTCCCCGTGGTTGCTGAAGGTGATAGTAAATGACCCGTTACGAATGCTTGAAGAACTTGCTGAAAAGATCAGGACTCTTTTCCCATTAGCAGTATCCAAAAAACATATGAGCGGTCGTGATCTCGGTCGTATGGAAGCAACACCTTCACTGGCTCGCCATGCGATACCTGCTTAAAATTGGTTGTAGAATAACATCAGTGGCTGTCAACAAATAAAAACTTGAACATCGAGTTTAAGGAACTCCTCATACTGCTCACGTGTCATCAGCTTTGCAACTTCGGAGCTGTCGCTCATCTCCAGACATACCATCCAGGCGGCCTTTTCAGCAGATTCGTTAACGATTTCCGGAGTTGTTTCCAGCGCCTTATTTATTGAAACCACCTTCCCTGAAACCGGTGCATAGATGTCACTAGCTGCCTTTACCGATTCAATGGCGCAGAGGATTTCGAACTGTTTTACGGTTTTGCCGGTTGACGGAAGCTCAACAAAGGTCACATCCCCCAACTGGTGCGCAGCAAAATCGGTTATCCCGACCGAGGCAATATTCCCCTCAACCTTTACCCATTCATGTTCTTTACTGTAGTAAGTTACGGGCATAATTAAGCTCCTTGCTGATAATTGGCTATTTTCTGAGTGAGCCGCCGCTGAAAAACGGCAACTCACAGACAGTTGCGTCCATAACAACCTTTTCATGACAAATGGTGATCTCTGATCCGATATCTGAAAAACCTGGTGAAACCAGAGCCAGACCGATTCCGCAGCCGAGCATCGGCGAAAAAGCTCCGCTTGTAACTGTGCCTATGCGGCTGTCTCCGCCCCAGACCTCGTAAAAATGACGAGGCGACCGCCTGGAAGCGACCCGGAATGCGATTTTTGAACGTGTCAAATGTCCCGCCCGCTGTTTGATCAGAGCATCTTTCCCGACAAACTTTTTATCGAAGTTGACAAATACCTCCAGCCCCGCCTCAAGAGGAGAGATCGAATCGTCAAGATCATTGCCGTAAAGACTGTATCCGACCTCAAGCCGCAGCAGATCTCGCGCCCCGAGACCTGCCGGCTTTATACGGCTGTCGCCTGAGATGAGGTTCCAGAGCTCGCCAACCTTTTCTGAAGGGAGGAATATCTCAAACCCCAGTTCACCTGTGTAGCCGGTTCGGCTCACAATCGCTTCCGATCCGAGGATATTCATCTTTATGAATTTGAAATACGGAATTGTGCCGATCTCCGCGCCGAAAAGATCAGCCAGAATATCTCTTGAGAGCGGTCCCTGGATGTCCAGTTTGCCTGTAGCGGGTGATATGTTGGTAATAAAAGAAGGCTCTTGCAGCCGTGAGGATATAACATTGAAATCATTGTCGGCAGTGGCGGCGTTCACTACTATCATCGCCTCATCAGCGGCTGTACGGAAGACGATAAGATCGTCAATAATCCCGCCAAGTTCATTAAGTAAAAAACCGTATTTTGATCTGCCAACCGGAATTGAGGTAACTGAAAAGGTAAAGATATCCTCAAGCCCGCCGGAAGCGATACCCCCCTGATACAGGAACTCCCCCATATGGCAGATATCGAACAGCGCCGCACTCTCCCTGCAAAAGCGATGCTCTGCCAGAATCCCCTCGTACTGTATAGGCATGTTCCAACCGCCAAAGGGAGCCATCAGCGCGCCAACCCCGGTATGTGCCTGAATAAGCGGTGTTTCCTTAAGCTGTTCCATAATGCACCCCCTGTCAGGATGGGTAACTCTATGCGATTTGTCTGCTAATGTAAATACGAAAGAAACAGGCAGAGCTCGATAGATTAGCTCCCATACCAAAAATATTTTGTCGCGAAGATAGCTATAAACTCGATGTTCAAGTTTATATTTGTTGACAGCCACTTATGTTGTTATACGACTTAGGCTCATTTTATAAAGATCAAAAAACTTGAACATCGAGTATAATCATGTTAGTCCCTGAATCCTGAAAATCATGGTTCACACAGTAAACAAATAGAATGTCCCTGATTGCCCCATCTATATGACCAAATACGATAAACAAACAAAGGAACAAACAAGAGGCACCCGCATGCGGATGGCCTGTGTGGTGGCAATGACGGTGGTTGTCGGCGTACTGTCAACCTGGTGGTCGATGGACTATGCGACTGCACAGCCTGTTGACGCGAAGACCGTGGAGCGGACAGTTCTCTTCCTGGGCAATGAAAAGTTGCCACCGATGAACTTTATGAAGAACGGCAAACCGGCAGGCATAGTGGTTGACCTTGCCGAAGCCCTGGCAAAGCGGATGCACAATCCTGTGGAGATTCGTCTCATTGACTGGACGGAAGCTCAACGACTCGTTCTGACGGATCAGGCAGATGCTCTGCTGCAAATTAATGCCACTACGGAACGCCAGAAAGTCTATGATTTTTCGGAACCCCTGCTGACTTCTGAATTCACGATATTCACTTCCTCCGAACGTGTTGACATAGCTTCCCTGGACGATTTACGTGGTATGAAGGTAGGCGTCGAAAAAAAGGGGCTGCCAATCATCCTGCTGCGGGAGAACCCTCAGATCATTGTGGAAATCATCCCGGACTTTGTGCAAGGCTTCAGGATGCTGAAAACGGGTGCCGTGGACGCGGTGATTGCGGACCGGTGGGTGGGGAGCTTTGTGCTGGCGGCAAACAACATCCATGGCGTCAAATTAATCAAGGAGCCCATCATCCGTAGTTCCTCGGCGATTGCCGTAAAAAAAGGCAATACGCCCCTGCTCAAAGAGATCAACTTGGGATTGGCAGACATCCGGCGGGATGGCACCTATGACAGGATTATCAAGACCTGGCAGCCCACGGAAGTTGTATTCAAGACACGAGAACAGTGGCGCCGACAGGTATTGTTGGTTGCTGCCATATCGTCGGCATTGATCCTGGCACTGGTGGCTGTTCTCTTGCTGGCCAGAGAAATTCGGAGACGCAAACGTGCCGAGGCAACGCTGCACGAGCTGATGTCCCGGATGTCGCAGACAAATCAGCAGTTGGAACGTCTGAAAAAAGAGCTGGTGGAACGCGTTGCCGAGCTTGAGATGACATTAGCTCGGGTACAACAGTTGGAAGGTATTATTCCAATCTGCTGTGTCTGCAAAAAAATCAAAGATGACCAGAATAGCTGGCATCACCTGGAACGATATATTTCGGATCATTCCGAAGCCAAATTCAGCCACGCCCTCTGCCCAGTCTGTGCAGCCGAACAGAGAAAAATATTCAATAATTGTCTGACGGCTGCGCAATGAAACTGCCACCGCCTCTGCGCCATCCACTCCTTGATACACTCATAACGGAGATACGATCATGATGACAAAAACGACAGCCGAAGCAGTCAGTGACCTCCGCCAGCGCGCAGAAGAGCAGCTTCAGAGTGATGTGGCGAAGCATACGCAACCGGGCTCGCCACTGGAAATGGAAAACCTCCTCCACGAACTGCGGGTGCATCAGATCGAGCTGGAGATGCAGAACGAGGAGCTGCGCCTTTCGCAGGGGGTACTGGACGCCGAGCGGGTCCGCTACTTCGATCTGTATGACCTGGCACCGGTCGGTTATCTGACCTTAAACGACAACGGGCTGATCCTGCAGGCAAACCTTACCGCAGCCACCTTGCTTGGTGTGGCGCGAAATTTCCTGCAGCACAAGCCGCTGTCGAAATTCATCTCTCCCGATGATGAGGGTGCCTATAGTGCGTACAAGCGGCATATTGATTGCGGTGAGTTACAGGAACTTCAGCCATGGGAGATGCGCCTGAAGCGTGCCGACGGCTCCCGTTTCTGGGCGCAGTTGCTGACCTCCTTGGCTCTGAACGGTGAGCGCAGGATTACCTTGACCGACATCAGCGACCGTAAAATGGCGGAAAAAACAGTAAGAGAAAGTGAAGAGCTTTTTCGTTCATTCGCCGAAAATGCCAATGATGTTCTGTTTACCCTTTCAAGGGAGGGTGTCTTTACATACCTCTCACCAAACTGGAAGGATGTCTCCGGATATGAACCTGGCGAAATGATCGGTAAACAGTTTGCTCCATTTGTCCATCCGGATGATATCTCAACCTGCTCTGCTGCTTTGCAGTCGTTACTGACGACCGGAAGAAAACAGCAGAATATTGAATTCAGACATCAGCACAAAGATGGCAGCTATATCTGGTATTCAGTCAATGCCTCGCTGCTGCATGATCCCATAAGCGGAGCGGCCTCACTTTTTGGAATTGCTCGTGACATTACCGAGCAACGGCAGAGAGAGGCTGTTCTGGAAGCCCGTTTGCGCCTCTTACACACATCCGCTTCGCAGACGCTGGCGGAACTGCTGCGGGCTACACTTGACGAAGCCGAGGCGCTTACCGGGAGTCAGGTCGGTTTTTACCATTTTCTGGCACCGGATCAGGTCACCCTTTCACTGCAGGTCTGGTCAACCAACACCGCCAAGGTGATGTGCAAGGTTGAAGGCGTCCAATGCCATTATCCGTTGGAACAGGCGGGGGTCTGGGCTGAGGCGATTCATCTGCGGAGAGCGGTTATCCACAATGATTATACGTCTCTTCCCAACCGGAAAGGGTTGCCAGAGGGGCATGCCCCGGTTATTCGGGAATTGGTCGTTCCGATCATGCGTGGCGGCAATATTGTAGCGCTGCTCGGTGTGGGCAACAAACCGACAGAGTACGATGAACAGGATATTGCAATGGTGATGACTCTGGCAGACCAGGTATGGGAGTTTGCTGAAAAAAAGCGGGCTGAAACTGAACTGCAGGAGAGCAATGACCGCCACCGGTTTATTCTCCAGACCGCCATGAACGGATTCTGGCTGTTGGATTTGCATGGGCGTTTGATTGAGGTGAATGACATGTATTGTCAGTTGAGCGGCTATAGTGAGCAGGAACTGCTGTCTATGAATGTCGCGGATATTGAAGCCGATGAGACAATTGCTGACATAGCAGCCCGCACACAACAGATCAGGGAACGGGGTCAAGCTCGTTTCGAAACACGGCACCGGCGCAAGGATGGTTCTATTTTTGACGTCGAAATCTGTTGCCAGTATCAGCCGATTGAAGGTGGGTATCTTGTGGTTTTCATCCGGGACATCACTGAGCGAAAACAGTCCGAATCCAAGATGCACAAACTCTCCAGCGCCATCGAGCAAAGCCCGGTCTCTATCATGATAACCGACACTAAGGGGATGATTGAATTTGTCAACCCCAAGTTTACCAAGATAACCGGCTATAGTGCAGAAGAAGCTATTGGTCAAAATCCAAGAATGCTTAAATCGGGACTGACCCCACCTGAAACATATCAAAAAGTATGGTCGACGATCGCCGCTGGCAAAATATGGGAAGGGGAGTTTATAAATAAATGCAAGAATGGCTGCATTTATTACGAGCATGCCACTATTTCCTCGCTTAGTGATAATAATGGCGACATCACTCATTTTATGGCGATTAAGGAGGACATTACCGAAAAGAAAAGTCTCTTCGAGCAGTTGGCTCATTCTCAGAAAATTGAATCCATCGGTCAGTTGGCGGGAGGTCTGGCCCACGATCTGAACAATATCCTGAGTGTTGTCAGCGGCTATGTGACTCTGGCGCAGCTTGGCATGGACAAGGAGCAAGAGCAGTTTCGCTATCTCGATGAAGTCATACGGGCCACTTCGAGGGCGGCCGCGCTTACCCATAGCCTGCTCGCGTACAGCCGGAAACAGGAAATGAATCAGCAGCGGCAGGATCTGAATCTTCTGATCACCACCGTTGGCTCATTCATCTCCCGCATCATCCGTGACAATATCATCTTCACCCTTTCTTTAGCGGCTGAACCTCTTGGCGTGAACGTTGATATGGTGCAGATAGAACAGGTGCTGCTGAATCTTGCCACCAATGCCCGCGATGCCATGGCGGACGGCGGCACGTTCACTATTGCAACAACAGCCGGAAGCATGGATGAACGGTTCATTGCCACCCATAGCTATGGAACGGTTGGCCGCTATGCCGTTATAACAGTAACTGACAGTGGTCACGGCATGGATCAGGAGACAAAGCGCAAGGTATTTGATCCGTTCTTTACCACCAAAGAATCTGGCAAGGGTACCGGTCTCGGTCTGGCGATGGTGATGGGTATCATCAAGCAGCATGGCGGTTTTATCGATCTGCAGAGTGAGCCGGGGAGAGGGAGCGTGTTTCAGTTATATCTACCGCTGGTAGAAGCTGAAGAGGTTACCGTTCCTCCCGCAGATCAAGACACTCTGATAGAAAAGGTTTCAGGGACAATCCTGGTGGCCGAGGACGATCCTGAAACGTGTGCCCTTCTGGCGGAATTTCTGACAATTGCCGGCTATACGGTTATTACTGCTACGGATGGCCAGGATGCCGTGGAAAAGTTTGCCGCCCGGAAGGAGGAAATTGAGCTGGTAATTTCCGATGTGGTCATGCCCCGGAAAAGTGGCAAAGCAGCGAGCGAAGAAATACGGCAGATGTCCGACAGAGTGAAATTCATGTTTATCAGCGGCCACGCCAACGATGTCATCTGGCGTGAAGGAGACCTCGGCGCTGATGTTGAAATAATTGCAAAACCGATTCTGCCGTATGAACTGCTGAAAAATATCAAGGCGCTCATGACCAATGTTCCTGGCCCTAGTGCGAATTTATCTGTCGATGGCTCGCTTGACTAATCTGCTTAATTCCGAGGGCTGATAAAACCAATTTCGGAGAATTGGCTATATTTCCAACCATTTGGAAGATCAAAACCTGTCTCACGCAACGTCGCTACGAACATCAACCCCTTTTTTGCCTTTCGTCGCGTCGTTGCGTGACACCCAGCCTCGTTTTCTCCGCCTGAATCCGCTTCAACAGTTCCGCCGCCGGTTCATCATTAGTGTCTTGCTCCACCAGCTTCCCCCGCACAGCCAGATCATCGGCATATTATCCAATTTCACCCTGCAATTCTGCCTCGATCTCCTCAATGGTGGGTGCATAAATGAGCTGAATGAAAATCGATGATTAATTCATTAATCACCCCTGCGTCCCACTGTAAAACAAAAGCGGCTCCCATTTCCTTCACCATCCGACTCTACCCATATACGACCACCATGTACCTCGATGATTCGTTTGACCAGCGCCAGACCGATGCCGGTTCCTTCACTTGCGTCATCCAGTTTGGTGAACAGGCCGAAAATGTGTTCATGAAAGCGAGGTTCAATACCTTTGCCGTTGTCTCTGACAAAGAATACGTTTTCTTTGCCGTCCTGCCGTGTACCGACCTCAATGCGCGGCGCAGTCTGGTCTCCCATATATTTGACTGCATTTTCTACCAGATTCTGCACTATCTGCGAAACACGAAGCATATCGCCCTTGACAGAGGGTAAATCGGTTTGGACAACCACCTCAATATTATTTTGGCCAAGCGGGCCCGCCAGTAGTGCAAGTACTTCCTTTACCAACTGGTTCATATCAATCTCTGATGGTGGGTTCATAACTGTCCCGCCGCTGGACAGCTTCAGAAGATCATTCAACAGCGTCATCATTTTTGAGGCAGCACCCTCAATCAGCGTCATATTCTCGCGGGCCTGAGTAATATCACCGCGCTCAAGATGCTTATTTACCCGACTGGCAAATCCCTGAATGGTGATAAGCGGGCTCTTCAGATCGTGAGAAACGCTGTAATTGAAGCGCTCAAGCTCTACGTTTTGTTCCAGTAACTTTTTTTCCGCCTGTTTGCGCTCAGTAATGTCCATGATATTGCCGATCACCTTTACCACGCGGTCTTCATGCCATACCGGTTTGGCAGTCGTACGGATCCAGAGCCTGCGGCCTGCTGCAGTCGTAAATGGCAGTTCCAGATCGTATTCTTCGCCCTGTTCAACACAGCACTGAAAAGCACTCATTACCGTCTGGCGGTCTTCCGGGTCATAGCAGTTCAGACTTTGTTCGATATGCTTCGATGATCCAAGGATGATTGAGCCCGGTTCAACATCGTGAATACGATAGGTTTCCTCGGTCCAGATCATTGATTGGTGCGCAATATCCCATTGCCAGCCGCCGACCTTTGCCAGGTGTTGACTTGAGTTAAGGATAACTTCTGATTTTTTGAGCTCTTCTTCGGCTTTCTTGCGTTCAACTACTTCCCACGCCAGATCGGCCAGTACCGTAATCACTTCTACATCCTGTCGGTCGTAATCGGTCTGTTTGTTGCCCACTCCAAGAATGGCGACTATATTGCCAACCCGGAAGATCGGCACCACCAGTTCACGCACAACTGCAGCGTGACCTTCAGGCAAACCCTTGCGATGAGGCAGAGAGGCATAATCGTTATGGATAACAGGGCGACGCTCGTGAATACAGTCAACCCAGACCCCCGCTTGGGCGACCGGATAATGGCTGCCTGCCCCTTCCGCTTTGCAGAATTCTGCGGCAGTTTTGGTTGACCAGGCCTGTAGTGTCAGTATCTGTGTGTTGGCATCCATAAAATGATAAAAACCGATGCAACTGCCGGTCAACTTTTCTGCCTCGTCCAGTGTTTCACGTAGCAATTCACAAAGCGAATTTTTGTGGGAATATTCTATCAACCTCAGTCGAGCCTCTATTATTTCCCGGTTGCGTTTTTGGAAGGAGATAGCTCTGACAAAGAAAAAAACCGAACCACCATGCGCAGATGAGTAGTTGGCGCTGGCCTCAATATCTATGATGGTGCCATTTTGATGACGATGTTTGGTCTCAAAGCGCAAGGCTCCTGTCTGGACGGTCTGCTCCATGCGTTGTGCAACATCGGTGTTACTACCGTCAGCATCAACAGAAGAGAGGTGCATATTCAATAGCTGTTCACGGCTATAGCCGACAAGCTGGCAATAGCTGTCATTAACCTCAATAATAGTGCCATCCATACCAACCTGCAGAAAACCGTCCATTGATGTGGCGATCACAGTGCGTAAATCATCAGAATTTATTTGTTTGTAAGAGTTTGCAGTCATTTGGTATCTCCAATAAACGGGCGATTACTTTTTCAGATTACGTATGATTTCCATCTGTTCTTCAGCACATTTTGGACACATGCCGTGGCTGAATAATGCTTCTGAATGGTCGGAGATATATTGTTCAAGCTGATTCCAGCTATTATTGTCATCCCTGATTTTCTTGCAATACATGCAAATAGGAATAATTCCCTCAAGCTGTTTCACTCTCTTCAATGCCTGGTTTAAATCCCGTATATTTTCCGTAAGCGTCTTTTGCAGGCAATTGGTGCGATATCCTACTGATACCCGTGCCCTCAATTCATTGTTATCAAACGGCTTACTGATGAAATCGTCAGCTCCCGCATCAAGGGCGCTTGTTACTGAATCCGTATCATTACGTGAGGTAATAATAATGGAATAATACGTTTTTTCAGGTGCTCTCTGTCGTAGCCGCCTGACAATCTCAGGCCCTTCAATTCCGGGCATCATCCAGTCAAGAAGAAGCAGTTGCGGGTGCTCTGGTTCGCATAGAACAGTCCATGCAGCGTTACCGTCATTCACTGACCTGACATCATAGCCCCATGAAGTTAATAGCGAGTGCAGAATAAAGTTGGAAGGAGCATCATCATCGGCAATAAGAATTTTCATAGGTCATCCTTTCCGGATATAGAGTTCAGGGTATTGCCTTAAGGGCCAATACAGCCTGGGCAAGCTTCTGTTCAAGTTCAGGGAGCAATTGTGCCGCTGTTTCAAGAGCACCTGCTTTTGCAGCGGTTTCTATCAAGCGGGCATGTTCAGACAGCAGTTTCATGAAAAAATTTCCCGAGGCACCTTTTAATTTATGAGCCGACTGGCGAAGCAGATCCACATCTCGGACGATCAGAGCAGCACGAATTGACTCGCCATATTCCGCTGCACAATTGATAAACATGTCTGCGGCATCGCGAGAAAGCTTCATGTCACCTTGATTTCTGGCGATAAAACGCTCCGCATCGAAAACATTGGCATCGTACGCGGACGGTAGTGAGGTGCCGCTTGCGATAATAACCTGTTCCGGTTCAATGTCTGCTGAATTTTGTGATGTTACCTTTGAGGAATCCGCTGCTGTCCATTTTGTCAGCACTGCCAGTAACTTTTCCACTTCAAGAGGTTTCGCAAGATAATCATTCATGCCGACCTCAAGGCATTTGGTGCGGTCTTCCCCAAAAGCGTTAGCGGTAAGTGCAATTATCGGTATTGAGTGATCTCTGACTTTTGAAGCAGGATCGCGAACAATTGTGGTCGCATCATAGCCGCTTGTTACCGGCATCATGCAGTCCATCAACACAGCATCGTAATCGTTGTTTTCCAGTAATGCCAACGCTTCACCACCATTACTGGCCACATCTACCTGATAACCATGTCTGGCAAGTAAAGATTTGGTCACAAACTGGCCGGTAGCATCATCTTCAGCGAGGAGTAGGCGAATAACAGGGGTTAACTCTTTTTTTTCATGATTGTTTGAAACATCTGTTTGACGGAGAGCGCCATTATTTGATCTGGTGGCTGAAGTATCCTCGCCCACTCCGCTATAGTCAACGAAGCTGTTTTCGGTAGCCTGCTTTTCCAGCAGCGCAGTAAACCAGAATGTGGTCCCTTCTCCTTCTACACTCTCCACACCGACTGTGCCGCCCATCAGCTCAGTAAGCTGGCGTGAGATCGCAAGCCCCAGGCCGGTACCACCAAATTTACGAGATGTAGACCCATCCGCCTGGGTAAATGGTTCAAAAATGTGATCCAGTTGATCCCGCGCAATACCGATACCGCTATCACTGACTATGATGCGCAGGGTTGCATGCCGTTCATCTTCGTGATCTTTGCAAACATGAAGCGAAACGAACCCTTTTTCGGTAAACTTGATGGCGTTGCCTATCAGGTTGGTGATGATTTGCCGCAGTCGCAACGCATCACCCTTCAAAAACTGTGGCACATCAGAATCGATAGCGTAAAACAGTTGCAACTCCTTTTCCCGAGCCTGGAGGGAGAGGATATTAATGGCGCCTTGTATTTCATAGTTTAGATCAAAGTCCCGTATTTCAAGTTCTATTTTGTGCGCTTCTATTTTGGAAAGATCGAGAATATCGCTGATGAGTTGCACCAGATTTCTGCTCGATTGTTTGGCAAGCTTGACGAGGTTACTCTGCTCTTCGGTAAGTTCGGTATCAAGCAAAAGTTCCATAAGTCCGATGAGGTTGTTCATCGGGGTACGTATTTCGTGACTCATATTGGCCAGAAAGAGGCTCTTGGCCAGGTTAGCGGCATCGGCAGCGGTTTTGGCTTCCAGCAGAAGCGCATGGATCGCTTCGTATTCAACTATTTGCATGCGCAGCATCTCTTCAGTCACCTGCAATTCGTTATTTTGCTCCTGAAGCAGTATTTTACTCTCCTGCAAAGCCTCTTCCGCAAGCTTGCCAATAACTATATCCCAGGCGAGATTTGCCAACTGTACCACCGTATCAACATCATCTTCAGTATAATCCACCGGTTTATTGCCTATGCCGATAACAGCAACAATAGTGTTGCTGCGGAATACAGGAACCGTAAGTTCTCGCACCACTGTTGCGTGACCATCCGGCATCCCCTTACGATGCAAGAGCGTCTTGTAATCATTATGAATAACCGGCTGACGCTGGCGCACACAGTCCACCCATACTCCTGCCATATCTATTGAGTAATGCTCCCCTTTCTCTTCGGCACTGCACATGGTTGCCAAAGTATTCGAGGACCAGGTCTGCAGTTGTAATGTCTGCTGATCGGCATCAAGAAAATGAAAAAAACCGATCGTACTCCCGGTCAGCACTTCCGTAATATCAAGGGTTCTGGTTAAAAACTCATCGAGCGAATGATTGTCTGCAAACTTACTAAGCTGGAGGCGTCCCAGCAGAATAGACTCGGCTCGTTTCCGTTTTGAAATATCCTGAAAAAACCTACAATCTTGCTATGTTTTCTATCCATTGTGGCAATAACATGAACTGCCTTAACGGCACCTTTGGCGGTGACTATTTCTAATTCAACATCAAACGGCTCTCCATATTCTACAGCGCGATTAAATAATTTTTCAACAATCGGACGGGAAGCGGGGGTATAGAATGTAATGCCGTTTTCTGCGGTCGGCTTGAACGTTTTCTCTACTTCGTGAATGCGGTATACCTCATCTGTCCAGGTCAGCTCCATGGTAGAGAGATCGACCTCCCACCCCCCGACATTGCCGATCCGTTCCGTCTCGGCTTGAAGGTTCCGGGTTCTGATGAGTGTTTCTTCTGCGTGCTTAAGGCTGGAAATATCCCGTGCGGCGGCAAAAACACCGGAAACGTTTCCCTCAGTATCATGATATACCGTGGCATTGTACAGGATCGGTATTATCTGCCCATTACAGTGCTGAACTTCAAGAGGATAATCCCGTACCTGCCCATCTCTGAAAACACGCAGATACCCCTCGCGTGCCTTTTCCGGTTCGGTAAAATAGTCGGAAAAATCGGTTCCGACAAGCTGACAACGCGGTAGACCGGTCGCTTTTTCCGTCGCTGTGTTCACGTCGGAAATTCTTCCGTAGATATCAATTGTAACAAAAGGATCGATACTGGCTTCAATCAGGTTTCGATTATAAAAATTAAGCGCCCGAAGGGATTCTTCTGCCTTCTTCCGTTCGGTTATATCCTGAACGATGCCATCGTAGGAAATCAGTGTGCCCGAAGCATTTTTAAACAGGATGATTGTGTCTCTAACCCAACGCTGCTCACCATTCTTGCGGATTATCCGATGCTCCAGGGGGGAAATCTGGATTCCTTCAAGCAGTTGTCGTACTCTTTCTTTGACCAGATCGACATCCTCCGGAACCACCATTTGGATCCAGAGAAACGGATTAGCGGCAAACTCTTCCGGAGCGTACCCGGTGACTCTTTCGCAGTGAAAACTATGATTAGTTTCAACTACTCGCCCGTTGTCAATACGCACTGAATACTGGTAGTCGGTCAGCCCATCCGTTATTCGCCGGTAGCGGGCTTCACTCTCCTTCAATTCAGATGTACGCTCAAGGACCCTTTGCTCCAGTAATTCGCGAGCTTCCTGCAATTCTCTCTGCTGGCTTCGATTTTCCAACGCTATTGCAAGAGCATTGCACAGATTCCGTACGAACAGTTCGTACAGATCGAACTGCAAGGGATCTCCAATTGTCAGGACTATCATGCCATATGCGCGTCCTACTGTTTCTAGCGTGTACACTTTGTGCGAAGTCCCGCCATCTTGATGCGGTCGATTCTGAGCGATGTCAACCGGATCACCATTTTCTGTGAAATTGATTGTGACGGCAATGCATCCAGGAATTCCAGTGAACAGCGGCACAACAAACTCGCGCAATTTTTCAGAGGTCGGAAAAATATGCACCAGACTGATTGCAGAAAATATCTGGCTAACGATTTTCAGGTCGATCTGCGGACTCATTTTGCCACCTTGTACTCTTTAAGAAAGTCCTGCGGTTTCATGTAATATGTGAGTGCCTGCAGGATACTTGTCTTCGGTGAAGCCCATATCTGTTAGATTCTGTACATTCTTCATAACGTTATCCTTTTCTCAATATTCTTTATGTATCCAGTTTTTCTCTCACCTTGCGCAGCAGTTCCTCTGGTTGAACCGGCTTTGATATAACTTCAATTCCTTCCTCCGGAGCGCCACGCTTATTAAGAAAATCGGCCGTATACCCGCTTGAATAGAGAATTTTGACACTGGGTTGCATACGGGCAATCTCTGCCGAAGCCTCCCATCCGTTTTTCCCCGGCATAATCATGTCCAGCAGGACCAGGCCTATCCGGTCTTGATGAGACGCGAATTGAGCCACGGCATTTTCACCATCTACCGCCTCAATCACGTTATAACCAAAGCTCGTCAGAACGGATACAATCAGCTTACGTACCCCGCCATCATCTTCCGCCACCAGAATTGTTTCATCGTTCCCACGCTCCAGCGTGGGAACGCAGCCACGGACGCTCCAGCGTCCCGTCTGATAAGAAACTGATGCAAGTAGACCTCTGTCTGAACCGGGATTTACATGATTTACGGATTTTATTGATAATAATCCTGCTAATCCTTTAATCCCATATAAATCATGGTTCAGACATTTTTTGCCTGACGCGACGCTGGAGCGTCGCCGGCTGCGTTCCCACGCTGGAGCGTGGGAACGATAAAACCCCTCTAAATCTCCCCTTATCAGGGGAGACTTCAAGGCTTCCCCACTGATAAGGGGGGACTGAGGGGGGTTGGTTTTGGTACTTTTTTTTTTTACAGTTCGCTTAATCAGGTGATTTTATGAAAAGTATTACCCCACAGACAATGGATCATATGCACCGCAAGCTGGTAGAACTGGCTTACGATGGTTTCTGGCTTCTCGACAAAGAGTTTATGACTGTCTATGTGAACCCGGCATTGGAAAAGATGCTGGGCTACACCACGGCGGAGATGATTGGGCGAAGCTGGTATGATTTTGGAGATCCCGCGTGTGTTGCGCGAGCAAAAGAGCTGGAAAAACGTCGCGAAAGCGGCATTCAGGAACCACATCAATTTCTGTTTGTGCACAAAGAAGGCAGAACCGTGTTGACGCGTATCGCAACCACGCCGCTATATGATGATGAAGGCAACTTTGATGGTGCAATCGGTATCGTGAGTGATCTTAAAGCGGATACCGAGCTACGTGAGAGTGAGGTGCTTTTCAAAAAACTGTTTACTGAAGCTCCGCTGGGCATCGCCCTGATCGACTCTCTGACTGGGCAGATCTATGAAGTCAATACCAAATTTGCCGAAATCGCGGGGAGAACGATTAAAGAACTTGCGCATATCGACTTGATAAGCATTACCCATCCGGATGATATCCAGAAAGTTCTTGATAACATGGCGCTCCTGAATGCCGGGAGGATTCAAGGATTTCAGATGGAAAAGCGCTATCTTCATCATGATGGGGCTGTTGTCTGGATCAGCATG
Organism: uncultured Geobacteraceae bacterium; assembly: GCA_903845365.1. Classification (GTDB taxonomy): domain Bacteria; phylum Desulfobacterota; class Desulfuromonadia; order Geobacterales; family Pseudopelobacteraceae; genus JACRCG01. The sequence goes on from CAIMXI010000489.1 coordinate 15,481, forward strand.
ACGGTTGCACCGGTAAACTTTGAAAATAATGCACATCCGCGCCATCTCAGTATGATTCAGGATATAACGAGACATAAGCGACTTGAAAAGGAGTTTAAAGATAGCGAAGATGCGTACCGCACAGTGGCTGATTTTACCTTTGACTGGGAATACTGGCAGGCACCGGACGGAACTCTGCGTTACATCTCTCCGTCTTGTGAACTTCATTCCGGTTACAGCAGAGAAGAGTTCCTGCACGATACCGGTCTTATCGAGAGAATTATACATCCTGATGACCTTAATGAATTTTCCAAACATCTGCGTGCGGCGCCTGATAAAACACTGACACCCCACCAACACCATATCGATTTCCGTATAACAACAAAAAGCGGCGAAAAGCGCTGGATTGCACACATCTGCCAGCCGGCATATGACAGTGAAGGGAACTATCTGGGGCAGCGTGCCAGCAACAGAGACATAACTGATCGCAAGTATGCCGAGGCGATAATCAACCAGTTGCAGACTGAATTGGAACAACGCGTGACCGAACGGACCGCACAACTGAATCTCTCCTACAAGGAGATGGAGTCCTTCGCCTATTCGGTCTCCCACGACCTGCGGGCACCGCTGCGCAGTATTGACGGTTTCAGTCTGGCACTGCTGGAAGATTGCGGAGACAGGCTGGATGAGGGTGGGAAGGATTATCTCCGTCGGATACGCTCTGCCACGCAGAAAATGGCACAGCTTATAGACGATATCTTGAAACTATCGCGTATCAGCAGATGCGAATTGACGCTTGGAACGGTCAATCTGACTAAAATTGCAGGACAAATTGCCGAAGGTTTGCAGAGTGCCGAGCCGGAACGGCAGGTGGAGTTCGTCATCGCAAAAGGGCTCCAAACCTGTGGAGATCCGGCACTCTTGAGAGTGGTGCTGGATAATCTGCTTGGCAATGCCTGGAAATTTACCGGCAGCCATGCCGAGGCTCGGATCGAATTCGGCAGCGCAAAAATTGACGGGAAAACGGTTTTTTTTATCCGCGATGACGGTGCCGGTTTTGATACGAAATATGCGGACAAGCTGTTCGTCACCTTTCAGAGATTGCACACAGAACAGGAATTTTCCGGCACCGGCATTGGTCTGTCACTGGTGCAGCATATCATCCACATGCATGGCGGCGCGGTCTGGGGTGAAGGTGCGGTAGAGCATGGTGCGACGTTCTGGTTTACGATTAGCTGCTGACAAGGAGAACACCAAATGACAACACCACTTAATATACTAATCATTGAAGATTCAGAAGATGATGCTTTACTGCTTGAGCGCGAGCTGTCTAAAAACGGCTATAACCTGGCCTCCAGACGAGTCGATACTCCGGAGGCGATGCAGGCGGCATTGTCGGCAAAGAAGTGGGATGTTGTTGTTTCTGACTATGTTCTACCGCATTTCAGCGGATTGGATGCTTTGCAGATGCTGAAAGAGAGTGGAGCTGACACCCCTTTCATCGTCGTATCCGGAAAGATTGGTGAAGAGACCGCAGTGGAAGCCATGAAAGCCGGGGCGGACGATTATATCCTGAAAGGTAATCTGGCGCGTCTCTTGCCGGCCGTCAAACGGGAAATGGCGGATGCGGAGCTGCGCCGCAAATGCCGCTTGGCGGGTGAAGAGCTTAAACTGCAGGAAGAGCAGTTGCGGATGAGTGAGGCGCGCTATCGCGCCATTATTGAAGATCAGACTGAGTTGATTTGCCGTTATCTGCCGGATGGCAGACTTTCTTTTGTCAATGGGGCTTATGCACGCTATTACGGCAAAAGCCAGAGCGCGCTTATTGACAGGAATTTTATTCCGAATATTCCCGAACCGGATATATCCATGATTATCAAGTCGCTGAAAGAAATCAGCAGGGGTAACCCGATGGTGGAATATTCGCACCGCGTTATAACAGCTGATGGTGAGTTACGCTGGCTGCACTGCACACAACGGGGGATTTATTCAACAGAGGGCACTCTGATAGAATATCAGGCGGTTGGATTCGATATAACCGGGAGCAAGCTGATGGAGGAAGATTTACGAAGGGCCAGAGCCGCCGCTGAATCTGCCAATATTGCCAAGAGTCAGTTCCTGGCCAATATGAGCCACGAAATCCGTAATCCCATGAACGGTATCCTCGGCATGACACAGCTTCTGGAGATGACTGAACTGACCGAAGAGCAACGGGAGTTTGTGACTGCCCTCAAACTGTCCGGCAAAAATCTGATCTCCCTCATCAACGATATTTTAGACCTTTCCAAGATCGAGGCGGGAAAGATAACATTAGAATCTGCTGAATTCAGCCTGCAGCACTGCATTGACCATGTTGTACTGATGCAAAAATCCGTCATCTTTGGTAAGGGGCTCACACTTGAACTGGAAGTCTCCGAAGATATCCCCCAACTCATTTTGGGTGACCAGTTCCGGGTCAAGCAGATACTCCACAACCTGCTTGGGAACGCCGTCAAGTTCACCTCACAGGGTGGCATCACCATCTCGGCACAACTCCTTGAACAGCAGGATTCTTCGCTGCTTGTTCAGCTAGCGGTACAAGATAGCGGCATTGGAATCTCGCCGGAGAATCTTGATAAAATCTTCAAGCCATTTGTTCAGGAAGATGGCTCTATAACCCGCAAATACGGTGGAACCGGACTTGGTCTGGCAATCAGTCGGAGTCTGGCGGAACTGATGGATGGAAATATTTCCGTTGAAAGCACGACAGATGCCGGTAGCTGTTTCAAAGTGACTCTTCCGTTCGCAGTAGTCAAAGAGAGTAGCACGACTGAGGAGTCTCCCCAAAAAGCGATCGTCAGTTGCGCAGACTCACCGCTGCTGATCCTGCTCGTCGAGGACGATCAGGTCTGCATCACCTTTCAAACATCATTGCTTAGAAAGCTGGGGCACGACGTTGTTGTTGTGAATAATGGCAGCGAATGCCTCGCTGCGCTGAAGCATGGTGCGTTCGATATTGTGCTGATGGATATCAGTATGCCGGAGATGAACGGCGAAGATGCCATGCGTGAAATCCGCAGTAATGAACTAAATACAGCTCTTCATCAAAAGGTCATTGCTATGACTGCCTACTCACTGCGCGGAGATAAGGAGCGTTTTATGGAGGCGGGTTTTGATGGTTACGTATCCAAGCCAGTGGCAATCATTGAGCTTGTGCGTGAGATGGAGAAGGTGAAAAGTGAGGTAACACAATGAATAAACATTACAAAATACTGGTTGTGGATGATGACCCTATCAATGTTACTTTTCTGACATCAGCACTTAAAAAAGATTATGACATCCTCTCGGCAGTAAACGGTCAAGCAGCCCTCAACCTGATTAAGGAGTTTATGCCAGACCTGGTTCTTCTGGACGTTATGATGCCGGATTTAAGCGGTTTTGAGGTCTGTCGTATCATCAAGTCCGATGTGGCGCTTGCAGATATTCCGGTTATTTTCCTGACTGCAGTAGATACAGAAGATGCCGAATTTCAGGGGTTTGAGCTAGGCGGCATTGATTATCTTGTTAAGCCGGTCAATATTGCTCATCTAAAGCTGCGGGTACGCAACCATATCGCAATGAAAGAGCGTAATGATCTCGTGAAGGAACAGCGGGATCTGCTTGAACGACAGAACGAAGAGTTATGCCGTGCAAAAGCTGCGGCCGAGGCGGCAAACATCGCCAAGAGCGCTTTCCTGGCCAGCATGAGTCACGAGATCCGTACCCCGATGAATGGTGTGATCGGTTTTACCGGAGTGCTGCTGGATACCGACCTTACTGCAGAGCAGCGGGAATACGCGGAGCTCGTCCATAAAAGCGGCGAGAACCTGCTGGGGTTGATCAACGATATACTGGATTTCTCCAAAATTGAGGCGGGTAAACTGGATATCGAAATACTCGACTTTGACTTAAGAACAACAGTGGAAGATACGGCTGAGATGCTGGCAATGCGGGCTGCGGATGTCGGCCTGGAACTGATCTGCCAGATTAATCCTGTTGTGCCATCGCATCTGAGAGGCGATCCTGGGCGGCTCCGACAGATCATCACCAATCTGGCAGGTAACGCCATCAAATTTACCCATGAAGGTGAAGTGGTAATCACCGCTGACTCTGAATCTGAAAATGACGACAGCGTTGTAATTCGCTTTTCTGTCCGCGACACCGGAATCGGCATACCTGATGACCGTCAAGCGGCCATCTTCACTCCATTTACCCAGGCTGACGGCTCTACCACCCGCAAATACGGCGGCACCGGCCTTGGCCTCTCCATCTGCAAACAGTTGACGGAGCTTATGGGGGGTACAATCGGCATTGAGAGCGCTGAAGGAAAAGGCTCTACATTCTGGTTCACTCTGCTTTTTGAAAAGCAAACCGGAGCAGAAACACAAAAAAGTGCGTCTCTACCAACCATAGATATAACCACAGCTAGAATTCTTGTGGTGGATGCCAACGCAACCAACCGGGCTCTGATGGCCACCTTGTTAAAGAGCTGGTGCTGCCGATTTGAGACAGCCTGTGACGGAGAAACATCTCTTAGGCTTATGAGTGAGGCGGCAGCGCAGAATGATCCATTTTGCATCGCAATTTTAGATCAGATGATGCCGGCCATGGACGGGTTGGATATTGGTCGCCGGATCAAGGCCGATCCTCAATTGGAATCAACGCAGATGATTATGGTGAAATCACTTGGTCAGCAAGGTGACGCTGCCATCCTTAAACAGATCGGCTTTTCCGGATATCTGACCAAGCCGATTCGTCAGTCACAGCTTTACAACTGCATTGTGCTTGTTCTGGAGCGATCACATCAAATCCTGGAGGCATCAAGCGGCATCATCACACGACACACTGTTGCTGAATGTGTAAAACATGGAGCCCGAATCCTGCTGGCGGAAGATAACATCATCAATCAGAAAGTGGCTCAAGTAATGCTGAACAAGCTGGGCTACAAGGCGGATGTGGTCGCCAATGGCAGGGAAGCTGTCCGGGCTCTTGAGCTGATTAACTATGACCTGGTGTTGATGGATTGCCAGATGCCGGTGATGAATGGCTTTGAAGCAACCGCCGTGGTTCGTGATCCGGGCTCTAAAGCCCTCAATCATGCTGTGCCGATCATCGCAATGACGGCCAACGCCATGGCAGGAGACCGCGATGAATGTATTGAGGCCGGGATGAATGACTATCTGTCAAAGCCTGTGAAGAAGGTTGAACTGGCGGCGGTGCTGGAAAAGTGGCTTTACCGGCATTGAGCACCTTTCAACTGGATAATGTTGAAAAGGTTTCATCCGCCTTTATCTTTCTTCCTGATTCGTTCTGATTCGACGCTTTGCTTCCAAACAGTCCCCTCTCCCTGAGGGAGAGGGTTAGGGTGAGGGGGAAATGCTGGGCTATGCGGAATCGTTCCCCCCTCATCCGGCCTTCGGCCACCTTCTCCCTCAGGGAAAAGGGATCTAGCGGAGAATTAGAACTAATCACAATTATTTATGAAACAATCAACCTGAAACGGCAGTTCATGAACCACAGAGCAACAGAGCAACTGAGAAATCAGACAGTTACATCAACAACCGGAGTAACCAAAATGGTGTATGTTTTTTCCTGGTTTTAACCTGAGTTTTTCTTTGCTTTTACTCTGTTGCTCAGTTGCTCTGTGGTTCAAATGCTTTTTCTAGGATTAAACAAGGAGATATTGCCATGAATCAATTTAACAAAATACTTGTAGCCATCGATTATTCTGAAAATTCGGTATACGCCTTTAATTATGCCATTGAGCTGGCAAAGCAGTTCCAAGGAGAACTGACGATAATTAATGTCATCCACGAGCCGGTTGATATGGCGCGGATTTTATTTCCGTACATCTCATATGAGCAGTTGGAGAATGCGATCATGGAAGACGCTGCCAAAATGATGGAGAAATTTTGTTCTGAACAAATGGGCGGTTTTAGCAACTACAAGACCGCGATTGCCAGAGGCATTCCATATCAGGAGATTGTAAGGGAATCCCAGGAGATAGGGGCGACCCTGCTGGTGATAGGAACCCACGGCTATACCGGTATTGAGCACCTCATATTTGGCAGTACCGCAGAGCGTGTCGTACGCAGCGCATCCTGCCCTGTTCTCACCGTGCGAATGCCTGTTCGAGAAGAGCTTCTTGAACCAGTTCCTGTAGGCTGAAAAAATAATAGCGGGGCTCCCATGCTGACAACTAAATGTGAAAAATATTCCCCAAAGGGCAGCCGGTGTGAACAACCGGCCGCTGAGGGATCTCAGTTGTGCAAATGGCATATTCCAGGTGAGCGTCCTTTGGAAAACGATGCCGATGTCAAGGAGAGCCTGGAAAAAATGTGCCGGGATGGTCAGTCGATGTCGGGATTTTTTATTCAAAAGGTCAATCTTCACAAAATTGCCCTGAACAACGCCGATCTGGAAAACGTCGACTTTTCCAAAACCGATCTGTCTTATGCCCATCTTTACGGAGCAAACATGCAGGGAGCCAACCTGTTTAAGGCTGATATGACCGGAGCCAACCTGCGTAACGCCAACCTGACAGACTGCAATTTTCTGGGTGCCAACCTCTACAAAACCAAATTGGACAACGCCACTTGGGATCGCGACTACATTATCATTAACGAGAAAGAAGCCATTACTGCTGAAAAAAACAATGATTTTGAACTTGCAAAACAAAAATACAGCGACGCCGAGGAGATATACCGGAATATCAAACTCACTCTTGGCGATCAGGGGCACGGCCGGGATGAAAGTCATTTCTTTCTC
>CAIMXI010000490.1 GCA_903845365.1 uncultured Geobacteraceae bacterium
CACCTGATAGACCGAAGGCAATGCGTCATGTTCTGCCATGATACAACCCGTTTCATACTTTTTCAGGCCGGTTTGAGGAAAGAGCAGTTCAACAACTTGGGACAGTTGCATATGGAGTTGTTCAAGAACACTTTGATTTTTTTGGATGTATCAGACATCAGTATCAAACGTGTCGAGCTTGCCATGGGACCGGCACTGTTCGATACGGCAACAGATCGGTCGGTGCTTGCTACCCTGAACCAGTCACGCAGCAACTTCGATCATTTTATTTTCGATTACCGCAACATTCTTGAAGTCGATTCCGTTATCGCGGCACGATGGCTGAACGAAACACCAATGAGAGCCAGAGGTGTTTTGATATGGCCGGACAAGAGTATGCTTGATCTTGTCGGAAAGTTGTAGGATGGCAGATACGTGGCTTACTGACATAAACCATTTTCTTGATTCGGGTGGTGAAATAGTAACCAAACCCGCACCGGCAAGAGCGTTGGGTGAATATTTTGCTTCAATTATCATGATGGCATCCTATCCTGATCCTGACTATCCACCGGAATATAAGGTCTCATGTCGCCGTAGGCCGAATAGAAAACCCTGCCAGGAAGAGATTGCCGGCTGGATTGAGCCTGAATCGGAAGATATTTACTGGATTTGCCCGAAGTGCCAGGATAAAGGGAGAATCAGCAATTGGAAGGGCACAATATGGGATTTAAGCGACGCAGAGCAGCTCTCGCATTGAATAAGGGATAAAACGCTATGCAAGAATTACAACCTGGACTTTACCGACACTACAAGGGTGGCACCTACCAGGTCATCGGGGTGGCCCGGCACAGCGAAACCGACGAGCAGTTGGTTGTCTACCGGTGTGTGTACTGATAGGATAAATCGTGAAACGGGAACTAAATACGACTCCAACGGCTATGACCGTATGGGTTATGACTGCGATGGCTGCGATATTAGTGGTACTGACCGTGGTGGTATTCGAAAGAAATGCAAAACATAATCATTGCCCCAATAGTGGCGTTCACAGAGATATCACAGCTTTTTGAATACTCGGATTAATGTTTGCCCATGTGGTCTGAAATCGATGCTTTGGTCAGCACTTTCACCAAAAGATACACATAATCAGTGATCTAACAGCTCAAACAAACGGCAAAAAGGACGATATAGTAAACTACAGGCTAAGCCAACGGACGCGGACCCCGCCCAAAGGACGGGGTTTTTAAAGTCCAAATAAACCGAAAGAATTGCCAAAATAATTCTTTTGGGATAGTTTGCATCGGACGACCCTGCCGGTTTTCGGCTGACGGTGGAGCAACCAAATGAACCAGTCTTTTCTCTATAATTGTTGGTGACTGTTGAGATGGCACGGACCAAGGTTGCTGTTGCTGGTTGGGGCGTATTTTGTCCCGTAAGCAAATATGAAATTAGTTGCCACGACTTTGACCAAACTTTGACAAATATATTGTGAAATGTTGCTTTCTGCTGAACGTTTGCAAACGAAAATCAGCCGAGAATAGAAGTGTAACTTGCTAATTATATTATACTTTAAGTTAATTGTTTTATTAGGCATATCTCTTAAAAGTGGCTTCGAATCTCACCTTCTCCGCCATAACATGTAACTAGCTAATAAAGCTAGTGTAATAGGCAAGTGCTTTAAAGTGAGACCTCAAATGAGACCTTCTAAGCACAAGCCTATTGTTGTTTCATATCATCTATTCACACGTAAAGGCACACCTATTATTATAGGTCCAATGTACCTGTAGACCTCTTGCAACACTTCCCCACTACCGAAATAAAGAAGTCCTTCAAGACGAAGGAATCGAAATTAGCAAACTACCTCGACATTTGGCGAGAGGCTAATTGTATTTACTGTCCAGCTACAAATTTTTCCCACAGTAGCCATAACTTCATTCAGGTCACCGGCGGTCATCAGACGTATATGATACGAGGAAATTGAATTCATGGCGCGCTATGATAGGTAAATGTGCAGCTGTTGTAAACGCATTATCTTTGTCACGAGTGTCACGAGCATTACATATTGACAGTATACATATTATCTGTATAACGGCAATATCACTTCAAAGAGGGCAAACGCATGAATGACATTGAACAGAGTATCGGATTTCTTTTCGCGAAGGGATATCAGAGAGCATGGGCTATCATGAGAGAGGAGATTGAGCCGTATGAACTCACTCCGCCGCAATTTGGCTTGCTGGCGTTTCTTTGGCAGCAGGACGGCCTGACACAGGTGGAACTCTCAGAAAAGGCACAGATTGACCGTTCCACCGTTGGTGGTCTTATCGATCGTCTGGAGCGGAGCGGCCTGCTTGAGCGCCGGCAGCATCCGCAGGATCGCCGGGCATACAAGATTCACCTTACCGAGCAGGGAAAAAGCATGGAAGCCACCCTGTCTGCGTGTGCCGAACGGGCGACCTCCAGATTCACCGCCGGCTTGACTAATGATGAGCGTGCAGAACTGAGGCGGATGCTGGAAATTCTGCGCGGAGAGAGGAGGGTGTATGAGATTCATCCATGTTAGCCTATTCATTGTCTGCCTGGCTATGGCGTCGGACGCCCTGGGAGCAACGATTTCACTGCAGTATTGCCTGCAGAGAGCCGCTGAAAGTAACCCTGCTATTAAAAGCGCTGCGTGGGAGAGTCGGATCGCCGAAGAAAACAGTCGTATCGCATCCGCTGCAGCTTTTCCTCGCATTGATCTCAACACCGGCTATACGATTCAGATGAAACCCCAGGCGGTAAAAATTGGGGGAACTACGGCGGAAACCCAGGAACCTGATTATGTCTTTGCCGGAATTGCCGTAACTTACAGTATATATGATTTCGGACGCCGTGACGCCCGGATTCGGAAAGAGCGCGCATACACGGAAGCAGCATCTCTGGGTTTCAAGTTCAGCATGAGTAGTGCTGCCCTGCAGGTAATAGAGGCGTTTTTCGGCGTTCTTGAGGCTGGCAAACTGGTTCAGGCAGCCGATGAAGAGGTTGCTCAGATCACGGAGCACAGACGTGTGGCAGAGGTTCTGCTAGAGGAGGGTGTCGTAACCCGCAATGATCTCCTGCAGGCAGATGTGCGCCTCGCCTCTGCACAGCAAAAACGCTTGACGATGCTCAACAGAGTGCAAAACAGCTGGCTGCTGCTAAATTTTTTGACCGGCAGTGCGCCGGATTTTCGTGGTGAACTTGACGATGCTGCCTCCGTGCCAGTCAGTGGATTGACCGGAGTTGATGACAGTGACAGCGCCGGTAATCGGCACGACATTATGGCACAGAAGCTGATTCTTGAGGCGCGTGGTTTTGAGGTTCAGGAGAACAGGGAGAGCTATCTCCCCGAAATCTATACAAGGCTTGGCATTGATTATGTCCAGAACGACAAGGCGCGTGAGCAGGCAATATTTTCGTCTACTCTCGGAATTCGCATCAACCTGTTTGACGGCTTTGCCGGCGAAGCAGTACGCGGGAAAGCGGTCAAACAGCGCGCTCGGCAGCAGGATGCATTGCGCCTGGCAGAGCAGCGTGCCCTGCTTGAAATCGCCACAGCACGCAACGATGCAACCATCGCCATGGAACGGATCAGAGTTTCAGAAGCGGCAATCAGGCAGAGCAGTGAAAATCTCAGGATAAACAGGGAACGCTATCAGGAGCGTGTCGGCACAGCTACGGAAGTGCTGGATGCCCAGTCTCTGTCTACTCAGGCTAAAACTGAACATTACCGGGCTCTGTACGACTACCAGGTCGCAGTGGCACACCTGCAGAACGCACTCGGAAAACTGTGGATATAAATTAAACCGGAGGATATATGGCAGAAGTGACATCAGCATCATCAGAAATAGAGTCGCCTCCTTTACCACCCGCGAGGAAAAGGGTCAAGACGTTCGGCATACTGCTGCTCATCATTATTGCCCTGGGTTGGTACGGTCTCAAACTGTTTATCTCTGCGAGAACCAACATTGAGACGGATAATGCCTTTATCGAAGCGCACATCGTGCCGGTGTCGGCAAAAGTTTCCGGTACGGTGGCCCGGGTTCTGGTCAAAGATAACCAGATGGTCAAACGGGGCGACCTGCTTCTTGAAATCGATCCACGGGACTATCAGCTTCAGGTATCAAAGGCTGCTGCCGGAGTTGGCATGGCTGAGAATGACCAGAGTAGCGCCCAGATGAGTGTGGAGGGAGCGCGAGCGGCGGTGCAGTCGGCAAAAGCCCGATTTGAACAGGCGCTTCTTGAACAGCAGCGCGCCGAAAAGCTCTTCAGCCGCGATGTGATGCCGAAAGAGCAGTTTGATCGAAAAACAACCGCACGCTTAGTCTCTGCAGCAGAGCTTAAAGCGGCGGAAGAGACGCTCAAGAGGGCGCAGGCCGAGGCCGGACTGATCGTCAGGAGCGGCAATCAGGCAAAAATACTGCAGCGTAAAGCCATGCTGGAAGAGGCGGCACTGCAGCTTTCATACACAAAGATATATGCCGTTCAGGATGGTTACGTTACCAGGAAATCGGTTGAGGAGGGTGTGAACATTCAGGCCGGACAGTCGCTGATGGCTCTGGTTCCGCTTCATGCCACCTGGATTACGGCCAACTACAAGGAGCGCCAGATCACTTATCTTAAACCGGGGCAAAAAGTGAAGTTTACCGTTGATGCCTATCCTGGCAAAACGTTCAGCGGCACGCTGGACAGCATTATGGCGGGGACCGGAGCGGCATTTTCTCTGCTGCCGCCTGAAAACGCCACCGGTAACTATGTAAAAGTCATCCAAAGGGTACCGGTCAAGATAACCATAGACAGAAGCTCTGACCCGGAACAACTGCTGCGGATTGGCATGAGTGTCGTTCCGGTCGTGCTGACCGGCAGGACAAGCTCTGATGTCCTGAAGGAACTGAACCCATTTAAATGAGCGCAGACAAAACCATAAATAAATGGTTGATTACAATCACCGTCATGCTCCCGGCCATTATGGAAATCATTGACACTTCGGTTGCCAACGTGGCTCTGCCACATATGCAGGGGAGCCTGAACGCCGGAACTGATGAGGTTACCTGGGTATTGACGTCATATCTGGTAGCCAATGCCGTAGTCCTTCCGATGACCGGCTGGCTCTCACGCGTGTTCGGGAGAAAGCGTTTCCTGATGACCTGTATTGTTCTCTTCACCCTAGCGTCACTGCTCTGCGGCGCCTCCATGAATCTGGCAACGCTGATTTTTTTCCGGATCCTGCAGGGGGCGGCCGGCGGCGCCTTGATTCCGATAAGTCAGGCGATCCTGATGGAGACTTTCCCACCGCATCAACGCGGCATGGCAATGGCGATCTTTGGAGTCGGCGCCATGTTCGGCCCGATTGTCGGCCCTGCTCTCGGGGGGTGGATAACCGACAACATGAGCTGGCGCTGGATCTTTTACATTAATCTGCCGATCGGTGCCATTGCCATGGTCATGTGCGCATTTTTTATTTTCGATCCGGATTATCTGCGCCAGAAAGTCAGCGCACTTAGAGTCGATTATTGGGGGCTTTTTCTGCTGATTGTCAGTATGGGATCGCTGCAGGTGGTACTGGACAAAGGCCAGCAGGAGGATTGGTTTAACTCGCCTTTTATTATCACCTTCAGCATCATTACCGTTGTTTCACTGATAGCGTTGATCTGGGTGGAGCTGACCCACAAACACCCGATCGTCAACCTGCGCCTGTTCAAGAACGTATCTTTTTCAGCAGGCAATCTGATCATGTTTGTAGTAGGCTTTGCCCTCTACAGCTCAATCATGCTGATACCGCTCTTTCTCCAGCAACTGATGGGTTACTCGGCCACCGATGCCGGCATGGTAATGGCTCCGGGCGGTGTTGCAACTCTTATGACAATGCCGCTGGTCGGTGCTGCGCTGACATTCAGGGATGGCCGGAAAATCATATTTTTTGGCCTCGTGCTTGGAGCAACTTCGATGTTTATCATGCAGGGGCTTAACCTGCAGGGAGCTTTCTGGAATTATACCTGGCCGCGTATTGTTCTGGGCTTTGGCCTCGCCATGATATTTGTGCCACTTACCACCGTGACGCTCGCCTCAATCTCACGGGAGGAGATGGGCAACGCCACCGGTCTGTTCAGTCTCCTTCGCAATATCGGCGGCAGCGTCGGAATTGCCATAGCGGCAACGCTTCTCTCCCGCTACCAGCAGTTCTACCAGACATCTCTGGTTGCCAATGTCAATCCCTACAACCCAATCTGGCAGATACGCTTTGAAAACTTGAAGCAGGTGCTGATCTCGAAGGGGATAACCGCCTCTCAGGCTGACACCAAGGCGCTCGGGATGATGTACGGCTCTGTGCGTCAGCAGGCTGGCACTCTAGCGTTCAACCGGATATTCTTCATCATCGGCCTCGCCTTTCTGCTTGTAATCCCTCTGCTCTTTCTGCTGAAGCGCCCTTCCCAAACAAAAGGCGGCGGCATGGGACATTGATCCCACATGCCATCCCTTGGCTATGCAAATTTTTCATACTGCAGGATTTGTTTGTTTAAAAAGTATGACCTATTTGCGAAAATATTTTTTCCAGTTCTGGAAAAATACCGATATTTAAGGTAAATAGATATCGGCAACATCAAAGCCGTCGGCAACTACAATCGATTCCACAAGATCATTGTTGTGCTTGGCAAGAGTTTAATTAGCAACAAGGCTAACGGCGTGTTTTTTAAAAAATCCGAGCCATGCTGTTTTGCTTTTGAGAGTTTGATGAGCAGATCAGGGTCTTTAACTACAACGAATTCCCACGGATTATTTCCCCGCGATGATGGTGCTCTGAGTGCAGCTTCAATGAGTATTTGGATGGCTTCCGGAGATATTACCTCAGCCGTGAACTCGCGTATGCTGCGGCGTTTGCGTAGTAGTTCGATCATAGTTCCTCTTTTTAACTTTTGTTTTTATGATGTCGCTATAAACATCGATAGGCGTCATACGACCACGGTTTACCTTGAGGACTGTCAGGTGAAGATGAGTGGGTGAGCGTCGTTTTGCGGCATTATAACC
>CAIMXI010000491.1 GCA_903845365.1 uncultured Geobacteraceae bacterium
AAGCTTTGCTTTGTCAACATCACCGCCACGTTTCCAAAACATTGCTTCTTCACCTTCATGGGATAACGGGTCATCAAGACTGAAGTTCAGCCCAGCGTGGACAAAGATGTGGGTGTCGGTAACACGGAATATGGGCAGATCATGGACAAAATAAACATGAACATCGAGCTCTTCCGGGTGGCTCACTCCGTAGCTTTTTAAGGTCATATGACCGCCGCTATCAAGCCAGTTGGCCATGTTCTCGTTGGTTGGCATATATATGGACAACAGAAGCATCTGCTCGTGGTTGCCACGTACCGGCCTGACATCATAACCGTCTGCTTGTAACTCTAGAATGGTCACGATTACATCTTTACTGTCTGGACCACGGTCGATCATGTCACCCAGTAAGTAAAGCGTGTCAGATTTTGTCAGACGAACTACATCAAAGAGCAGACGTCGGAATGTACGGCAGCAACCGTGAATGTCTGCAATGGCAATGGTACGTTTTGTCATGATTTTTTCCTTGCGATATTGGGTGCTTGATCAAAAAATCACTGAATCCTGATGAACTCGACACGCTACCCGGTCAGCAATTTTACCATATACCGGCAACGGCTCCAGATGCTTGCCAAACTGTTCCTGCCGTTTTTCATTCCAGGATAGATCATGCTTAAATATATCAATTGCCAATCGAAATAGAATTGCCGGGGCGGTACGACTGAACTTGATCGTAGGGTTATCTTCTTTCGGTTCCAGGTCTGCAAGTGGAGCGGCAAGAACACGTTCGACCAGAGTTTCTGCGACATCTCTATCAACTGGAACAAACCAGCGAACAAGTTTTGCAAGGTTTTCCAGACGAGTAGTGTAGTCAAGAATTCTTTCCACATTAGCAAGCGCATCTGTAAGAAAGGAACCGGCAATATCATCTAAACCGGCCTGACATAGTTGTGGTACCAACGGCAGCAATTTTTCATCAGGAATCCATCTTAACTGAAAGTCTCTCGATAGTGGACTGCGTACATGCTCCAGACATACGATATCTTGCCGTTTTTTATGATACATTTGAATTGCAGTAAGCACACGAACTGCGTCATTTATCATGCCACTCTTAAGCATTCTGCTGGCAATGGTACTTAACACATTCGGGCTGTAGCTTTGATCTTTTAGTTTACGTACCAGTTCCAGTGCCTTTTCAAATTGCCCTTTATAAGCAAGAAGCATTGCAATATGTACTCTTGACCAATCGAATATATCGACATCTTCTGTCACATAATGGCTCCGTTCCAGCAGGTCAAGCGCATAGGCGAGAATCTTCTCAGCATGCTCTTTGGCAATTGATTCGTGAAATGCAATTTCAGCAAAGGCACTAGCCTTACTTCGAGCATCCATATACTTGGCGACCAATACAGCATCTCTTACCCGTCCTAAACGGAGGAGTAACGGAAAAGCGCCGGAGTACCACTCCAGTTCTTGAGCAAATCTAAGCAAATGATTCATGCCAGGAATAATTTTCAGACATCGGTCTGTTTCGCCAATATCCAGACATGCAGTTGCCGTGTTAATCATTAGTATGGTGCGATCGAGTGCTGACTCACCCAACGCATACGCAGTACTATCATCAATCACCTCAAGAGCCAGATCATGACGGCCAATTTTTTCGTAATCAGTTACCAGAAAGGGATAATGACAGCTTAAACCGTCTGCATCTTGCTGCATGATACGGCGGGATTCTGACAGCAATGCTAGCGATTTGCTTGTGTCAACTGGCGCAGAGGGGTCTCCGAACAATGTGGCAATTTCCTGCAGACAGGTTGTCTGCTCATTGCCCCAATACATTCTCTTCGTTGCGACGTAGGCAAAATCCAGGGGATGGGTTGCTGCTTCTAGTGATATCATGACATGACCTCTCTCATTATTGTATGTCTGCAAATGTCATGTAAAAGCGTCATTATTGGACGCTTGAGTTTTATCTGGAGATAGAGAATATCACCTGCTTCAACCCTTCTGTGACTCTCGCCATCTGGTGATAATCAACTGTTGCTGGTAGATCGGTTGGTAGGTGATAATGCGGATTACGCAAATAAGCCGTATCCGTAATCATGATGGCTGGATATCCCGCCTGCCAGAAAGACCAATGATCAGACCAACCGATGGATGCCATCACATCTGGTGCCACGAGTCCTTCAGAAGGGAATTGAGTGGTTGAACGAAAATGTTTGATGCACTGACG
>CAIMXI010000492.1 GCA_903845365.1 uncultured Geobacteraceae bacterium
CAAACCTCGCATATCCAGCTCCCCTAGCCTTGACCTTATGGCGTTTACGAAGATGTGTCCGTAGCCGTTCCTCTACGTGCCATCTTAAATGGGAGAGCACCTTGCTACAGTTCTTGAAATGGAAGTAGCCGACCCAACCCCTTACAGTGGCGTTGACTTCAGTTACTATCTTTTCAAGCGGCTTTACCGTCATCTTACGGTGCGTAATAACGGTGACACGATCCTTGATCGCCTGCAAGGCTCTCTTCGACGGCTGAACGTGGGAATACAGATTCCCACTTTTCCTGCTTTCCGCTATCCAGATTGTGAATCCGAGAAAATCAAACTTTCCTACGTGGGCATTGACTATCTTCGTCTTTGCCTCGTTCAGGGTAAGTTTCAGCCGCTCCAGTATCTGTCGCAATACCGCCATTGCCTTGTCGGATTTACCTCTCCGGCAAAGAACGACGATATCGTCGGCGTATCTGACGATGCAGGCTCCCAGTCGTTGCTGTAGATTATTCCGCTCCCATATCCTGTCCAGTATGTGCAGGTATAGATTCGATAATAATGGCGAAATGACTCCGCCTTGGGGAGTTCCTTTACTGTTGCCCTTGCCGCCGCCGATGTTCCGCTTCGTTCCATCCTTGTCCATTTCCATGATCGGAGCTTTTAGCCACATCTGGATGAGGCGAAGTACCTCACCGTCACAGATGCGTTCAGCCACCGTTGCCATGAGATTGGCATGGGGAATGGTGTC
This sequence comes from uncultured Geobacteraceae bacterium, assembly GCA_903845365.1. Taxonomy (GTDB): domain Bacteria; phylum Desulfobacterota; class Desulfuromonadia; order Geobacterales; family Pseudopelobacteraceae; genus JACRCG01. The sequence continues at coordinate 740 of CAIMXI010000492.1, forward strand.
GAAATACTTGGAAAGATCGGCGTCGATAACTTCAGTGTAGCCGGTGTTCATGGCGTACGTTACGTCATCGACTGCGTCGTGGGCTGATTTCTTCGGTCTGAATCCGTATGAGGTTTCGCAGAAGTCCGCCTCAAAGATCGGCTCAATGACAAGTTTTGCGGCCATTTGAACCACCCGGTCTCGGATAGTCGGAATACCGAGAGGACGCTGACTGCCGTCACTTTTTGGTATCATGACCCGTTTGACCGGATCGGGTTTGTACGTCTTGGTTCTCAGTGCTTCTTCCAGCTCCCCAATAAATGCGGGTGCCCCTTCGTTTTCCTCGATGGCCTCGAAGGTTACGCCGTCTATTCCGGCACTCCCTTTGTTGGCACGGACAAGTTTGTAGGCATGACTAAGGATGTCGGCCCGATAAATCTTGTCATACAAGGCATGGAAGCGGCAGGCCGGTTCTTGCTTGGCCTTGCAGTAGAGCTTCCTCTGTAGCGTCCTGATTGTAGCCGGGGTTGTTAGCATAGGCAATCCCCACCTCCTCCGCTCGTTGGTTGCGTGAACAAAGCAGGGTTCCTTCCCTCGGACAGGGTTATGTTGTCCCATGCCCTCAAACGGTAAAATGAACCCCTCCGACTCCCGATACAGCCCAACGCGATTTCGTTGCCTTATACGCGACAGTTGATGTTCCTTAAACACCACCATAACGGGTCTCCAGCACTGGGCCAAATATCTTCCACAACATGCCATCCCTGCTACCCCGGAAGATTACACAGACCGGTTCCGTTATCAGAGTCTGTGACGGCGACCTTCCCCTTCTGACCACAGGGTCGGCATCTTCAATCAAGTAACGAGGCTACATCTAGGTTCACTTGCGTTACGGCCTGCTGTTTTGCCAATTGAGAACTTACGACCCCTTGTTGCCAAGACGCCGCTCACTTGAACTACCGGGGCGAATCGGACAATTCCCCGGACGGGACTTTAACCCGTTAGATATTCAACTGTTACTGCGTACGGTCAGGTTTTACTTTCTGCCATTCTAAAACGAAATCGGCTTTGCCTTTGGTGCCAGACCAAGTTGACTATTCAATATCTAAAGGTTTAATCCAGCTGCGCAGCAATGGCTTGATACCGTGGCCAATGTCCGTATCCATGGTGAAACCCGTAAAAAGCCCGCAGAGATTCTCCTCACTGAGCTCCCCCATCTACAGCCGCTGCCCCTTCATCCGTATGACATCGCCACCATTACCTCTGTGCGGGCCTCACCACTATTCCGGGTTGCACTCGATTCAAACCGATATTCAGTACCGGCTCGCCTTGCAGGTCAACGCCTAACCATGAAGGCGTATCCGGAGCGGCTCTGTTTCTATTACGAAGAGCACCTTATTGCACGCCACAGCCGTTCATATGAACGTAACTGCGACTTCGAAGACCCGGACCATCCAAAGGAGTTGATTGCGCAGCGTAAAAACGCCAGAGACCAGAA
>CAIMXI010000493.1 GCA_903845365.1 uncultured Geobacteraceae bacterium
TAGAAACTGCCGAGAAGATCGCTCGGGGATTTTCTGACGTTACTGACGACATTGAGATAGAACAGGCCCCTATTGATTCTGTTGTTACAGAATCGCTTATTATTAAATCTTCTCAAATATCTGTAGATATTTCTTCAAATGACGTTCCAATCACTTCTACCCAACCAATCCAGCCACAAATAGAAAAAGTATTAATTTACCCCACCCATACACTATCAGACGGTCGGATAGTTGAACAGTCGGACAGTCTGACAGTAGGACGCTGTGACGGTGACACAGTCAAACGGTCTAACAGTCCGACTGTGTCACAATCTGACAGTGAAACTGTCGGACAGTCAGACCATAATACGGTCAGACCGCCTGTAGAACAGACCGTCAGACAGTTACACCCACAGACAGTAGTACAGTGTCAGACCCACTATCAGACCCCCATGCACTATGTGCCTCTGGAGGTATTAAATTTGGCATACAACCAGGCTTGCGTTTTAGAAGCTTTGATAGACAATAAAACCGGACTTACCAACTATAGAGCAATATCTGATCAAACACATATTGGCATTCCGTCTGTACGAGAAGCACTCTCAAGGCTTGTTGTTAAAGGTTTTATGCACAAACCCGTTACTGTTAAGAATGCCGCTTTTCAAGGTTTTTCTTATATACTGAACAAGGCGCTATGTGACCACTTTATTGCTGCCGGGGGACTTAGCCAAGAGAACTACAAAGACCATCAGACCATACAGCAGACCGTCAGACCGTCAGACAATGTGACAGTCACACACACAAACAGTCAAACAGCACATAGTAGTAGTAGATTTATAGAAGACTTAAAACCAACTACTACTTCAGGCCATCAGAGCGTCCAACCGTCTGACAGTCTGACAGTCAGACCATCTAGCAATTTGCCTAAATCACAATCCGATGCAGAGTATATCAGACCGTCTGATGGTTTTATTCTAACAGGTGCAGTAGGCGCTTATTGGGAAGAGGAAGGACTGGGAGAAGGCCAAGCTAGAAAATGGTGTTCCCAGTTTGAGACAGGGCCTGAACAGATGCGTCAGCAACTCGATTGGGCTAGATTCGATCTTGAAGCAAACGGAAGACGTAAAGAGGTGAAGAAGGATACAATCAGCTGGTTTTTCGGGCATCTTAGAACAACAGGTGGATGTTTTCCGCGACCAGTTAATTATAAATCTCCTGCCGAAATACGAGCTGAATCAATCGAAAAAGATATGGCACAAGAACAAGAGGCAAAGGCACGTCTTTTGGCAGCAGAGGCAGAGCAGAAGTTTCAGCGAATACTTGCTAACCCCGAGAGTATGGAATATGTTTTGCTCTACAATCAAGTAAATAGCTTTGCAAAAGAAGAACAGGGAATTATTCTCGAGCATGCACTTAGAGACATATTTATGGGAGAGGGTAGGGCGGAAGCTTAGATTATCGGCTGGTGATTTTGTACCGCTATTTATCTTTGACTGCACGATAACATTTAAAGAGGAACATAAAGCGGCATATAAAGCGGTAGACGTGACCACTCAAAAGGAGAATATTTCATGACGAAGGCAGATTTTATAACGCTTGCTGCAGAAAAAAGCGAACAGACGAAAGCTGTTACATCGGAGGTGCTTGATGCAATCCTGGCCACAATTACGGAAGTAATCAGTTTTGACGACAAGATCAATTTTCCAGGATTCGGTACGTTCAGTCAGTCAAAAAGGGCAGCTCGTACAGGGCGCAACCCACAGACAGGCGCCGTTTTGCAAATCGCTGAGTCAAAAAGTGGTAAATTTACAGCTGGGAAAAATCTGAAAAACCTTTGAAAAAAAGAAGAAAACTATTGTAGAGCAGCAGGGTAGGGCGACACAGTGACAAGGTAGGGCAGGGCCATAGCTTATATGTTTTTGTTTCCTTTGGCCCTGCCCTATTTACCCAATAATTAGTCATCAGTAAGTACATTCTTTTCTGAATTTTCGAGCGCTTCCAGTTCATCATCAAACTTATCACGTATCTCTTCTAAAAATCTCTTCCATTTTCTACCACTCTTTTCAAAACCGTATGGCAACCTGAGAAAACACTGCCTGCCATCATTCATATCAACGATAAGTTGGTCAGAATAGGTAAGATCAGCATCGTAAAGCTCAATTTCTTCGACTTCGCCCAGAGCGTATTTGCTGATATTGATGCAGCTGAAATTTTGCCACTCAAACCGTGGCTTTTTATCCATGTATACCCTCTTATATCGACCGAGACCGAGTTCCTCAAGTTTGTAGAACACTTTCATTATGTCGTCCTTCGATATTTCAGGGAGTGGTTCGCCAAAAAAATCGTTATCCTGTTTGTACCGCTTTTCAAGGCTTACGCTTAACGCATCTACAGGCGTATCGGTATTCGCCAATTTCCTGTGTGCTAATTCCTTAAATATAAATGAATACGGCGCTTTTTTTGCCAACTTTCTAAGCTGCGTTCTCAAATACTTCAAATGATCGTTTGCCATTAAAATAACCTCCATATAATTTTAAGAAACTAACTGATTTTTGCTTGCTTTCTAAATGAATTAAGATTATAATCTAAGATATATAGTGATGCTGAATTATAAAGACGAATGAAGTATAACCAAGCAACACAATATAAATCAGATAATGCTACTCTTAAGAGCATATCAAGCAACTAAATGAATGATGTAAGTATAAAACAGTGCTCCTTGAAAAATCAATAAGAAAACGAGCAAAAAATGAATAGTATATACAGGTGCGGAGGAAAGATTATGAAACATGTGCCGAGCCACCCGAAGTTGAACGTTTCGGGCCGCTTGGATCACATATCAATACTGCTGCTGGGTCTTACTGGCGGCACAAAAGGAGGTGACGGAAGCATGATGAAGCTGCTACTTTTATTAGTCAATTAGGTGTCGCAACGGATACGACAGGAATTACTAACCAGTAGAAATGATTATTTTGCGGTAAATCAAGCTTCAGAATATTGGAGGGTAAAATGACAAGTATTTTAGATATAATTAAGGAAAAGTTTAAGCAGAAGAAACTCCCAGTGCCTAAGATAGAGGAAATAGACGGCAAATACTATGCGTACAAAATTCGTGCCTTAACAGTATGGTATATCGTTGATTATCAATATCCTTACGTTGCACTCTACGGCTGTAAAGAACTAGGTATCTCGGAAAGATGTTCTACTATTGAATATGATACTTTGCCTGATTATCAAAAAAAGCTTTTTGATGATGCGTTGGCTGGAATGGAAGAACTTCTGCACAAGGTCGATTCTGGCGAAAGCAAACTTCAAGGCTATGGAAGTCCATTAGTATCGACTGATAAATGTAAAGGAGAGCGTTCCCCAGACTCGCTTCCATCACCTCACGTAAGCCTGGCTGATATATTGTTTAAAATCAATAAGGAAATATGCAAGTTTATTGATCTTGACCCTCTCTCCACGAATGTTGTAACACTCTGGATTATATATACTTATTTTTTATATATATGGAAGATTATGCCACTACTGATTATCAGTGCTGATGATGAGCACCATGACAATATGTCCATGTTATTTGATATACTCTTAAAGCTGTCATATGACGCTAAAAAAGTCACAACAATAAGTAGAAAAGATTTTCTTCTATGGGAAAGCAGTGATGGTCGTCCCACGCACCTATTTGACGACCCAGCGATTATTAAAAATCGCAAGATGCTTAACTTGATAATAAATAGTTATCTTGCCGATGAAGCACATATATGTACTGGAGTTGGTAAAGGACACTCATTTTGGGGAGCAAAAGTGCTGGCTAGCTATGGTGGCCTCCCATATGCAATCAAGTGTAGGGGCATTGTATTGGATCTGACCCAGCGGAATAATTCTCACAGGGCAGCTCGACTTACACCTATTGACATAAGGTCGTTGGTTGAATTAAGAGATTATATTTTGCGTAATACGGAGCTTTTACATGCTGAGGTGAGAGGCGCACAACCGGTGATGCCTAAATGTCTAAGTACCACTGAGCAAGATAATTGGGAACCGCTTTTCAAGATTGCTATGGTAGTTGGTGAGGGTTGGCTTGAAAAAGTAACTAACGCAGCTACACTGTTATCAACCGTTCAGGATCAGGATGGCAAAGTTAATGGTCTGCTGTTGTCAGATATACATGAGATTGTTAGTGCAAGGAAATCTGACCAGATCGGAACTCGCACTCTTATAAATAAACTTTGCGAAAAGAACGCCGAACTCTGGGGCGCATACGATAGGGGTGTAAAAATATCTGCCATACAGATTGCTGACCATATGAGGGCATTTGGTTTAAAAAGCCAATGGATTCGGACTAAAGGTGTTAAGCAGACCTCGTTGGATGGATATTTGAAAAGCAAGATAGAGATAGCTTACCAACGTTACGTGAAGGCAGCATCTAAAACAACTACCTCACCGCAAGTGCACGGAGTATGAATTTGATCTTTATCGACGCTGAGCACGGCTCAACAACGTGTCAGGCCCCTTGGGCTTTACACCTACAGAGAGATTAAATCCCTTGAGGTATGCTCCGTTGCCTCAGCAATATGAAAATAAGGAAACGAGTGGAGAATTTTAGCGCGACTTACATATTAGCTCACGGTGCCACTTGTTCGTATGAATCCCCCGATAAGTCAGGTCAAAGGTAGAAATCACTCGGTTGTCGATACTTTACTGCCGGAATAATTTTTGTGGTTATACCAACTGTCCTGAATCAGTCGAAAGAATGGCCGTTACGCCCGTTACGGTGTTACATTTGTAACGTTGTAACGCCTGTAGCGACCCTTATCCATCCTCTGAGTTTTGCATCAAAATAAAGTATGCAAGCTCATGTTTATGCCAGTCTCTTGCAAGTATTCACTTTGCTTCATCAAAGTCAATTTCGTTTCGATAATTCCTGCCCAGAATATCGGCTATCGATCTACTCATACCCCCCCCCCTTTTTTTTAACGTCTGCTCGTCAGTAATTCTTCCATCACCCCGAACATGGCCGCAGGCAGTTCCTGCAGAGACTGAATAATTCGGTGATTTTCCCACAGTCTACGCACTCCCGTGTGCATGATTCCGATTGCCGCAATCTCAATGCTGTCATTAATTGACTTGTCCGTGGCAGCACAAGTCTCATTGTCACAATCAGGGCAACCATCAGTCAGAATCAGCATGATCTTTCGTGGCTCAGTACGCTGCAGTAGCATGGCTCGGGCCGCCCAAATAGCTGTGGCTGTCGGAGTACCATCGAACGGGTGGTGATTGAAATTCTCCGACAGCGGCTTTGCCCCAAAGTCCACGAGGATATTGACATCTGGGTCTTTGTCCTTACCGCTAAATTCCATCGAACAGACGGCAACACCTTTCAATCCTGAAAGCGTTGTGTGCAATGCAAAGGCGGCGGCATTGGCGACCTGGTATTTGTCGTCCATGCTTCCTGATAAATCGAGGAGTACGGTGACGGCTGTGTTGGTCACAATTGTTTCGACCTTCTTTCTGAAAATCCTGGGATCACCTAAACCCAACTTTACTAAACGACCTGGTGCCAGTTTTCTCCCGGATAGTCCGTACGAACGTGGACACATCTTTAACGATTGCAACATTCCCATCATCTTGGCTCTCATTCTTGACGCAGCTGACAAAGCCTCTACTTCGTTCAATTTGCTTGATCCTGGTTTCAATCTTCCGATTTCCGGCAGCATGGGAATTCCATCTAATGTGCTCTGAGGAATAGCACTGGCGATCTGGTCGAGTTCTGCCTGTATCAATTTCGAGAGATCGCCGTAGCCTGTTTTGTTAGTTAGCATCTCAGCAATCTCTTCTGGTGTCGGACGTTTCCCACCGCCTGTTCCTGCACCGTCACCTCCAGTACCCGCAGCGTGATTGACGGTATTCTCTTGGTGTTGATCTTCTGTCTGCAGTCCTTGTCCGTGGCACTGACCATGAACTTGTCCTTGTCCTTGTTGAGATTCATCCTGCGGATTTTGTTGTGAAGGATTTGACGGATTAGGATTTGGATTTGTTGGTGGATTTGGCGGCGGTTGATTAACAAGCAACTCAATGAGCTTGCGAGCCATACCATTAGTGTCCCTGGTGCTTCTCAGCTTCGGCATTCCCTTGATGATGTTTTCCACGTCATCAATGAAATCTGGGCCAAAAGCATCGTCAATCATTTCATTGCAGATTGTTTCGAGTGGCATGATGGCCTTTTGTTTCAACACCCTGCCAATACCGTACGCCATAACCTTACCGAGTAGTGCTTGGGCAAAGGTTGCTGGAGCGAGACTCCCTTTGTTCATGTAATGGGTAGTGATCGCTTCAAGGTTGAAGCAGGTTCCCGGTCGTGCCTTGATGGTCTCCATATCCACACGGACATCCTCAATGACATTCATCATATCGCCGAGTAATCCGCTCGGTCTGCTGCCTGTAGTGTGATTCTTGTGTCCGATTTCGTGAAACACCAAGCCTGTCATCAACATCCGTCCGAGAGCTGTGGATGGCATTCGAGCTATATTGATATGTGAGCCATCTGTACTGCAGCATGACTCATCACCACCTACGGTAATCTTAATCTTTGTGTCTCGGCCAAGCGTCATTGCCAGGCCAACAAGTTCTTGGTCACGGATCATGATATTCTCCATTAATATTGTCGTTGACTGTAATAGTCGTGGACTGTAATTGATTGATTGTGATAATAAATCCGGCAGTTTGTGTGTGGAGGGGAAACAGTGTCGTTGATAGAAGATGACCTTTTGGCAGCTTTGAAAGAATTGCATGAAGCATCACTAGCAATGACCAGTGGCAGGCTTCCGACATCACATGAGTTGGAGCGTTACCACAAGGCCATTGCATGGTCGGAACGAGTAATTACACTTGCGGAGAAAACGAAATGACCAGATCAGAATTGATTGAGCAGTTGGCGCAGAATAAATTAATAAGCATCAGAGCCGCTGAATGGATAATTCAGGAAATATTTGACAGTATGACTGATACGCTTATTGCCGGTGATAGAATTGAAATCCGGGGATTCGGTAGTTTTGAAATCCGGGAGTATGAGGGTTACTCCGGAAGGAATCCGAAAACAGGCCTGGAAGTGTCGGTCAATCCTAAGAAAACTCCGTTCTTCAAGGTCGGTAAGGAGTTGAAAGAACGGATAATGGCTATCAACGTCACTACCAAAGGTGCAGACTGACTTGGAGCTGTACGATATTGTAAAAATAGCCTGTTTCTATGTGCTCGTTGCCTCAGGAGAAACAGCCCCAATGTGTGAAATATGGTAAATGCTAAAATATCAACAACTGTACTGTTTGCTCTTGCCGGTTTCTGGTGCCTATTCGCATGGTTTGCCTCTGGCCACTATTCCGAGCGACGAGAAGGTGCGTATATAGCGCATGAAATTCAGGCAGCTCAATCAAACGTCGATTTGATCAGCGCAAGCATCGACCGACAAATTGCCCTCACTCGAGCGATACCAACAGTGATGGCTAGTGAGCCTTGGCTGGTACAACAGTTATCAAAAAAGTTTGGTACCAGCGTAAAGCGATCGCCACTGTCGATGCCCGAGCACAGCAAAAATTTGCTGGCCGACCCTCAGTTGAGCCAACTTGCAGGCAGGCTTCAAGGCATGGTGGATCGGATTGGATTGAGCAGCCTTTTTGTAATGAATGCTGCAGGTGATTGCGTTGCCGAAGGTCATTCGACTGCTAGCAGTGGTTTTACTGGCGTTAATTATGCTGATCGGAAATATTTTCTTGAAGCGCAGAAGGGTCTGAATGGTCACCAGTTTGCTGTCGGCAGAGTAACAGGCGCCTATGGATTATTCTACTCGGCTCCTGTGCTCTCGGAAAACCAATTTGTTGGCGCAGTCGCTACCCGAATAGATTTGGCCAAAATCAGCCAATCAATTTCAGAGCCAGGTTTCCTTATTACAGACGAGAATGGCGTAATTATCCATGCCCAGGATAAAGAACTGCTTATGTGCGCTTTACCAAAAGCGAAGATTTTCGAGATTCCGAATAGTGTACGTGAGGCCAGATACAAGCGGCAGCTATTTGCGACCGTGGAGCTTCTACCTTTTGGAGATAAAAAACATAGCCAATTGTTCCACTGGAAGAGCGAACGACAACCTTACGTTCTGGCCACTCAGCATATTTCGGACACTGAGGTCACAATTTACCTCCTGAAGGCATTGGGGGAACTCTCCAGTTTCCACAACCAAAGAATTTCGTGGTTTGCCCTTTTGGCCTTGTCTGGAGTAGCGATACTGCTGCTGTTATCTGGGACATTGCTTTTCTTCAAGAGGAATAAAGCACATTTACAAAAGTTGGCACAAATCAATGAGCTGTTGGCAGAGCAGGCCAATACTGATGCATTAACTGGCTGCGCAAATCGCCGTCATTTTCTGGAAGTGCTAGACGCAGAGCGGATTCGCTGGAGTCGCTATACCGAGCCGTTCAGTGTACTGGCTCTTGATCTTGACCATTTCAAACAGATCAACGACCGCTACGGTCATCCGGGTGGTGACGCGGTACTGTGCCACTTCGTTACTGAAGTGCAGAAGTTGCTAAGACCTACCGATTTGCTTGGCCGCATGGGGGGAGAGGAATTTGCCGTTTTACTGACACATACTACGGGAGCAGACGCAGCAGCGACGGCAGAAAGAGTTCGAGCCAGAATTTCTGAGTCAAGTGTTCTCGTTGGTGGCGAGACGGTAAAGGTGACGGTGAGCATCGGTATTGCACATTGGCAGGGACACGATGCAGAAAACATTGACGACCTTCTAAAACGTAGCGACGAAGCTTTATATTTAGCGAAGAATGCCGGTCGGAATCGAGTGCATGATTATGGGACGTAGTTGGCTTTGTTAGATCTATTACTTCTCTACGATTCAGAAATCATAGCTTATCGGTGCAACCTCGCCTGTATCCTGTGAGATGATTATTTCATCGGGATTCGTGGGGTCTTCGTAATCATAATCGTCATACTCTCCTTCTTCACTTACCTGTTGTTCCACCGTGACCAAACGTCCCAAATTTGCAAGCTGCCTTCCTACCAATCCTCCCACCATGTTTAGATCAGTGCCTTTTATCGGTCCGATTTCAGGTAATTTTTTCAAGGTGTCATCAATGATCTGAATGGTCTCGGCGATAGATGGTTCGAGAAACAGGAGCCCTGCCAACTTCTCACGGATAAACATGATTGGCCTGAGCGTTTTATGGGTAATCTCTTTCTTCCCGACAAAAGATTGTTCAAAAGCACGACGGGCAGCCAACCGTACTTCGTGACAAAGTTGACCGTAAAGACTGTTGATCTCTTCATGGAGTCCATTCTCCTCTATTTCCTCAGGTGCCTTTACGTCAAGAGCGGAGTAGTTGAAGGAAATGGCCTTCTGAATGTGTTGCGGTGAATCAACAGCGGCACGGATAATCGGTGCCCATTCTGGCTGATTCGAAGAAATCCACTTCTCTATTTCCTCAGCGTATACCGTCATAAAGTGGACTTTGGCGACCTCGAATTCACCTTTGAGTTGCATCAATGCGATGCTTAGTTCCTCAACCTTTTCTCTTGGAACAGCATAACCATCGCCAGCAAAACGCACACCGTTTTTCATGCAAAGGTTTTTGGCATTACGCTTGAGAGTCTTGAAAACCTTTACAGCATCTGGCGATATAATGCGTTTGCTTCCGAGTGTCGCAAGGGTTCCCGGTGGCAGTTTGTCAACGTCGATACCATTTGAGGCAAGGTCAGACATTTTCAACGCTTTTCTTCCCTGCCACAGTGAAATATTCAATACTACAAGGATCATCTTTTCGAGTATTGCTTGTGTTTTCATCTGATATTCTCCTTTTGTGTGGTTAGAAATCCCATTTGATAGAGGCGTCTGGAGCCACTTCATCGTTCCAGTCAACGAGTGGTGCAGGTGCAGGTGGTGATGAACGCTTAACAGGATTAGGATTTTGATTTGGATTTGGATTCGGTTTAATCTGACTTTTCCACCCTTTTTGCGGGTCGTACTCATCAATCAGGACGTATTTGTCTTTCCCCTGAGTCTTCTGAGTGATGATTTTGTTGAGTCCCCAGGCGTCACCTGGTTTGGCGGCATGATGATTGATTGCTCCGGTCTTTCCCCAATAAGTGTGGATTTCTCCCATTGAAGTGACGGTGCCAACCCACTCCTTACCGCCAGAGACTGATGGTGCCCTGAGATGAGCAGCGTAAATAGTGTGTGGATGTATATTTGGTATCATGGCACTACTCCTACAATCTGTGGTGCAGCTACGCCGAAGTGGGTTTGTATCAAGGTGTGCAGCATCGCCCTGACATGTGGATCAACTCCGTTGCCGAACGCTTTGTCGAATGAATGATATAACGGTGCAACATCAGTCCTGTGCCAGGCCTGCACCAACTTTCTTCCCCATCTGAGTAAATCTCGAATAGAGATTGGACTCGGACAGTTGCCATCCTGATACGCACGTCTAATGTCAGCAGCAGTTTTCACCATATTTTTCAAAATACTGGACTGCAATTTGCCATTAAAATTGTTCTCCAGAATCTGTTCTTCCACGAATGCGCTGGGATATGTCATTTCCCAGCGTTCAAATCTGCTCAAAGACGCCATGTTGAAAATGTTGGTGGCTGTGTAGACATCTCCGCCCTGACCATCGCCACGGGTATTTGCAGTAGCTGCCATATAGATTCTGGAGGCCGGTGTGATTATCGTACCATCGTCCAAGGTAATGACCGCCCGTTCCAACAGTCGATGACACGCCATAATCACTTCTGGGTTGTAACCGTCTATTTCATCAAAGATTATGGCGTACCCTTTTTCGTAAGCCTTTAACAGGTCTCCCGGCACAAAGACGGTGTTACCGTTCCGCAGTTGCACTCGACCCAGAATGTCGTCAGGTTCAGTCGATGATTTGGCGCTGACGATTACGGTCGGAATATGCAGTGCTGCAAAGACGTTCTTCAAAGCATCGGTTTTGCCGCACCCGGTTGGCCCTGATATCCAAAGTGGATCGGGATTAGGTTCAGTCAGCCATTCAATGAAGTCCTTTGCCATCATCGCACTCCAAACATAACCAGGCGTAGCTTTTGGTACTAACGGATGACCTGCAACAAAACCCGAAAGTGGCAGTGTTGAATTAAAGCCGAATACCTCTTGAACGGTGTAGGTGGTGGGTGTCAGTATATGCTGTTGCTGCTGTTGTTCCTTGTGGTCCGTTTCTTGATACCGTGTGTTCATGGCTGTTTCCCCCCTTTGGATACAAAAATAGGGGCTGGTTATGAGGCCCCTATGCCGGTGTGTGCCGGTGTTCAGTGGTTTTTCTGATGACGTGTTTATGTGCTACGCAACCTTGCGCCGCCTGCTATGGTATTAAGTCGCTGTACCAGGTCCAATCGTTTAAATTTCACATGGAGATTACCATTCCGGTAACAGCGCAACTTGAAGTACTCCGTTTCACACACACCGTCTCGTCCTGCCAATTTGATAGCGTCATACGTAGGCCCATTAAACGTAGAGACAATGCCCTTGCCGTCCAACCGCAGGAAAACATTATCAAGGGCTGTGACCTGAGCTTCGGACGAATAGCGGATATTGAATCCGCCGCGCTTGCTATAACTCGGTTCGACATACCACTTGAGTACTACACGCTTGCCAATCTCGAATTCA
>CAIMXI010000494.1 GCA_903845365.1 uncultured Geobacteraceae bacterium
CACTGTTCACGGAAGAAATCCTCTATCGACTGACCTTTTCCTTTATAGGTATACGTCCAGCCCATGTCAGAGGCCCTCCATTTGAAACGGTTTGACTTCGTATAGCCTGCACCAGTGCTGACCGATAACGTATCCAACGTGAATGGTGGTGCCATCGATTTTGTCACAATACATTTTGCGGTTTTCCCGGCAACCGAGGCGATTCATCAACTCTTTCAATGGGTGCTTGCCAAGGTCGTGATACGTCTGACCGTATTGATCTATCGACATATAATTTTTGTTCACAGGCACACCTCCCTTTTGTCCCACCAACCGCGACACTCCCATCCATCTTCAGGTGTGTCTTTTCCTTCGATTTCGATATTTGCGTTACAGCAGAGTTCCCCGGAGGTGAATCCGTCTTTCAGCATGTGGAACACCCGCTCGTAGGTGTGTTCTTCAAGTACTTCCGCTAAGCAGAAGGGTATTTCCGCCTGTAGCGCCTCGCAGTGCCAGTTGTATGAGATTGCAATTTCACGCTTCACGGTTTCAGCTCCTCCAGCACAAATTCTTGGCAGCCGATTGGTAACGCTTTAAATTTGATACGTTTGCCAAGATGCTTTGATGTTGGGCGATCAACAGGTGAATGATTGAATCCGTGTTGACCAAAACCTTGCGGATGAAACGGATGCTCGCTCATGCTGAGGTACACATATTCATCGTTGATTTTTTCGGCGAAAACAGCTGTGTACCGATCGTAAGTTTTGTTGTCATTGTCGTAGATCCGGACGCCTTTCATGTTAGTTGCCTTCCGTATCGTGTGTAGGTGAGTTTGTCGTGTCGTAATCGATCATCAAATCGACGAAAGCATTGGCCTGGATTCCGTACTCTTGGATTGTTATATCGGTCATGCTTTTTCCGTCCTGCTCATACTCGCCGTGGCGTTCATGGAACAGATCATCAAGCTTGAGAACATCCAGTTCTAAGCGACGAGTAATGCACATCAGCTGCGCGTCCAGAAATTTGTGGCCGTTTTTCAGATTGAAGAAGTTATTCATTTTCTTTACGAATTCCGGAATTGATTTTGGTCTCATAGCAAGCTTGATCGACGGCTCATTCACCTGAAGTGTGTCAAGTTCCGCCTTAACGACCTTAGTGCCTTCAAGGCGACGCGGTGTTTTCGAGGAGTTTTTTAAATCTTCCGTAGTGGTCCAACGTGATTTACCGCAGCGAGAACCGCCCATCCCAGTTTTTATTTTGCTCACGGTTTGTCTCCTGATTTTAAGTATTTGAGTCGGCATTCAGCTCGACAGTACCCGGCGATGTAACATGTCTCAGCAGGCAACTCCGGATAAGCGAGACCCCAAAGACAGGTCACCTCCAGCAAACCGTCGGAGGTCATCGCGAACCTGCCTATCGCCATAAATCCAGCGCTATCGGAGCAATCAGCAACGTCACGTAATTCAGTGCAACATCGTTGTTTGAACTCGTACGCAGTCTCAGTGTTGAGCTTCGAAATTGTCGCTAATATTTTTGCCATGATTTGAACCTCTTGTTTATGGGTGTGTATTAAGATCGGAGTCTGTTTCCGCCAGCGATAGAGTTCAATCGTGCAACCAGGTCAGCTCGCTTGAACTCCAGGTGCAGGTTCCCGTTGCCGTAACATTTGAACTTGAAGTAAGTCGTTTCACCGTTTCCATTCTGGCTGTCGGCAATAGCACAGTACAAAGGGCCGTGGTACGACTTGACTGAGCCTTGGCCGTCCAGCATCGAGAAAACATTTTCGAGTGCGACGAGATATTTTTCGCGGCGATGACTCACCTGATATTTCCCGCGATTCCATCCCTTTTCAACGATCCAAGTCAGAATGACTTTCCGTCCAAGCTCGAATTCGGTATTGGTCTTGTGACGACTGCCAGGCGGTCGCA
>CAIMXI010000495.1 GCA_903845365.1 uncultured Geobacteraceae bacterium
GAATGGTTAGCGACTCTGTAATAATGTGAAGTGTCTGGAGGGGTAAAAGTGCGCCAGCCCTTCCAGGCACTCCATTCAAACTGAATCTGTGACACTGAACCGGAAGTACTTCACATTACTGGCAACTTCACATTACATAACTAATGTTGTGCTCCACATAAGTTATGGATCAACAGAGTCCCCGCAGCTGAGCTGAACAGTGCCGATTTTAGGACTTCTCTAACATGAACTACCGATTGATTGAGGCTCCCAACAGATACCCTGTCCAGGCAGATGATACGGTTCTTGCCATCAAGATGGAGACACAGAAAATGCTCCTTAGTTTCGATCACGAGATCCCTGAACATCTCGAATACCTGCTGTGGTGAGTTAAACCGGTCAGTGGTGATATAGGCTGGCATGTTCTCCCTGATAACCTCTCTGCTGTAGACCGGTCTCATGACCCGCATACGTAGAGTCTTTGTGAGATAATCCGCTCCGTACTCCTGGAATAATTCCTTCATTTTCATAGAGCCCCCTTTTAGCGAATGCCGATAACAATCGCCAAGCTGAGCAGAGCGACTATTGCCGGGAATAACCACCGGGTGTACGATGGTTTGAATCTGTTTCTGCGAATCCGATTGTTACGTGGTGGTTTGACATCCACTCCGATGAGAGTGTAACGACAGCTTGGTGACATAGACATAGGACCCTCCAATGGAAACGCCCTTGATCAGTGATGAACAAGGGCGCTTCCCGTAGTTATGTGTAAATTATTTGGTATATAGTGAGTACTCAGCAGCAGTTTGATTTGCACTCCAGCTTGGTGTAGCCAGCCCGTTCCTTCAGCACCTCGGGATAGACATCCGGGTACTGCTTCTTCAGCAACTTGCTGTCCACGATCATGCTGGGGGCAACTGATGACACAACCAGGTCGATGGTTTCACTTCTCCCCTTGAAAATAGGCCCTGTGAACTCCAGCAACCCTTCGCGGATACCCCGCATTCTACGGTCTGCTTCGTAGCGGATATCATTCAGCTCAATAAACTTGTTCGCCATCGCCTCGATTTCCGGTGGCAACTCCACTTCCGGCAGTGCCATTGCCGGACAGTCTGGTCGGTACGAACAATAAGAGCAAAGGAAAGAAGTTGACGTACTCGGCTCCTCGGTTCCCGCCAGGCATTCCAGCATGTTCAATCCTCTATTGCACAGGTAGTTGAACAGCGTTTCGTTGTAGTCGAACCCATTGAACTGATGGACAGCACCGGCGTTCAGGTCGATTGCCAGTATGGAGCCGCCGAGCTTACCTACAGGATATTTCAAGCGTAACAGCCCTAACTGGAAGTTCAGCTGGTCGATCCATGTGGAATACGGCTCATCAGGAATAGTGCTGACAGATTTGACTTCGATGACATGAAGTTGCGGTTTTCCATCGAAGTCCGCGTAGAAGAGAAAATCAATATGCGCCTTCAGCGGATGGTCAGGATGTACTACTTCCACCTGCGTGTCGTACAAATGTTTCACCCCGGCAGCGGTAAACATGTTGTCGAGCAGAATCTCTGCAACATGACCTCTGCTGAAGCGCATCATGGTGTTGAAGTCCGGCTCAGAAGGGTCTTGCTTCTGTAGGTAAACCTTCCTGGCACAACTCCCGACATCGCTGGAACCGATGTACTGGGTACGATCCCCCAGTTCGGCACTTTTACTCTTGTTCAAGGCGGCTATAGCTGTTTCAAAGAATGGTATGAGATCCATTTGTTACTCCTTTCAATAGTTTGTCCTTAGTTAGATTCGTTCCTATGACACTGGTTCC
>CAIMXI010000496.1 GCA_903845365.1 uncultured Geobacteraceae bacterium
CGGCCTGCAGAGTGACATAATCGACATCGCACCTGCAACCCGAAGCCTCGAAGGAATTTCGGTGCTGGTCGTCGACGACAACTCAATAAATCGCCAGCTTTTTGAAGGATTCCTGAAGCGATGGAACATGAATGTGCAGCTTGTATCGGATGTCGGCGAAGCTCTGGCTGTTTTGGCGCGCCTGAAAACAGCCGATACTCTGCCACGACTGCTTCTGACAGATGTAAATATGCCCGGCATGGATGGCTGGCAATTGGTGGAACAAATTCGTCAGGACGAAGCCTACAACTGCATCCAGATTATGGTCATGCCCAGTGCCGGAATGCGTGGCGACGCCGGTCGTTGTAAAGAGCTGCGTGTCGAAGGCTATCTGACCAAACCGGTTATTATGGAAGAGCTGCACGACTCCATGGCCGCTGTCATCGGCGGCTACGAACTGCCGGTCAAAGAGCTGATCACACGTCACAGCGTGCGTGAAGGACAATCACGTCGAAACATCCTGGTCGTTGACGACGTCGAGATTAACCGTGAACTATTACGTTTAACCCTTGAAAAACATGGTCATCGCATAAGTATGGCTCAAAACGGACTTGAAGCTGTAGAGATTTACTCCCACAACGACTTTGACGCCGTTTTCATGGACATACAGATGCCTCTGCTGGACGGCTACGGTGCCGTTGGTCAAATTCGTGCCATCGAAACAGAGCGGTTGTCAAAGCGCACCCCGATAATTGCCATGACCGCTTATGCCATGCAGGGCGACCGGGAAAAATGCCTGGCAGCCGGCATGGATGCTTATCTTTCCAAACCGGCTACACCGGCAGATATTATTACAACTCTTAATCAGCTCGTTTCAGGTCAGAGTCTTCCGAATCCTGCCGAACAGGCAGATACCGTCAGTCAACCAGATCCAGTCAACAAGACAGAACCGGAAAATGACGTACCGGTTTTCAATCGAAGCGAGCTGCTGGAGAGACTGGGGGGGCGCGAGGAGATGCTCGGACGCTTTATCGGAATGTTTACCAAAAACGTCGCCGGCTATATGGAACTCCTCCATTCCGGCATTGAGCTTGGCGATGGCGAGCAGATACGCATTCAGGCTCACTCAATCAAGGGTGCAGCCGCCAACATCGCAGCCCATCGCGTACGAGAATCCGCTTTTGTTTTGGAAAAGTGCGGGCGGGAGGGGAAACTTGATGGGGCCGCTGCTCTGTTCCAGCAGCTAACAAAAGATATCGAAGATTTTCAGCAAATGACTTCACTGTAGCAGGCAGGTGACAATTATGAACTCGATCCTGATCATTGAGGACGACAATGTAGTCCGATTATTTATGGAAAAAGTCCTTTTATTTGAAGGATTTGATGTCCGGGTAGCATCGGATGGAGAATCGGGCGTTGCCGCACTGCGTCAAAAAAGAGCTGACCTTGTGCTGTGCGATATCATGATGCCAGGAATGAATGGGCATTCAGTGCTGGAGATTTTGAAGGGTGACAGCAGCGTCGCTGATATTCCCTTCATTTTTGTGACCGCCCTGTCTGACCGTGAGGCTCAGCGCAGAGGAATGTGCGAAGGTGCTGATGACTACCTGACCAAGCCATTTACCCCCGAAGAATTGGTGAGTACTGTTGTCAGTCGTCTCTGTCGAGTCAAAGAGTTTCGCCAACAGCCAGAAAAAACTATTTTCCAGGATAAAATTGCCTTACTCTGTCAGCAGACTACCGAACGAGAGCGAGAGATCCTGCTGTTGGTGGGTCAAGGGCTCACATCCAAGGAGATTGCCGCCCGTCTTGAAATTCGCCTCAACACCGTAGAAGTGCATCGTGCTAACCTGATGAAAAAGCTTGATGCTGCAAACGCGACAACGCTTGTCCGCTGGGCGCTAATAGCAGAGCAAATTCCAGCCTCAACAAAATAACTCCGATTCACGTTTCTCCACCACTCAAAAAATACACCCGCGTCCATAAAAAATGCATCTCTAGTTATTTCCATGAATAGACATATCGATTTACTACGTTTACTTTGTACACACCATAGACGATGTGGCGTATCAGGGAGG
This sequence comes from uncultured Geobacteraceae bacterium, assembly GCA_903845365.1. Taxonomy (GTDB): domain Bacteria; phylum Desulfobacterota; class Desulfuromonadia; order Geobacterales; family Pseudopelobacteraceae; genus JACRCG01. The sequence continues at coordinate 2,058 of CAIMXI010000496.1, forward strand.
ATAATGTTGATGGTGCCTGCGGGATTGAAATGTCTGAACAACGAGAGGAAGCGAATGGAGTCCGAACTGCGGGATAGCGAACTCTTTTACCGGACGATATTGGATTCAACTCCCGATGCCATGCTCGTTAGCGATGCCGACGGAATTATCACACTCGTGAACAATAAAGTTGAACCACTTCTTGGCTACAAGCCGGTTGAGTTAATCGGCCAGCCGGTTGAAATTCTGGTGCCCAAAGATGTTCGTCAAAAGCATAGAGCCTTGATGGCTGATTATATTGCCTCCCGCGGCACTAACACGGTTATTGGGTCTCGTCCTATGCGGGCTCTGATAAAAAATGGCAGCATACTTGAAGTGGAAGTCAGTATATGTCCCGTGCAAACGGAGCGTGGACTATTTGTAGCCGCTTCGCTGCGTGATATTACCGAACGAAAGAAGGTTGAGAACAGGTTGCGTGTTGCCGCTGCTGCATTCGAGACCCCGCATGAAGCTATTGTGGTGACCGACTCTTACGCCAACATAATTCAGGTTAATAAGGCTTTTGAACATATCACGGGCTATAGTCAGGAAGAGGTTGTTGGTACGAATACTCGCATACTCAAGTCAGGCCGGCATGAGGATGCCTTCTATGCAGAAATGTGGCATTCCTTACTGACCAAGGGCACCTGGAAAGGCGAACTTTGGGACAGATGCAAAGGCGGAAAGATCTATCCAAAACAATTGTCCATTACCGCTGTCAGAGATGAGGGAGGTAATACAATTCAATATGTTGCCGCCTTCCACGATATTTCCGCCCGCAAGAGGGCTGAAGAGGAGATGCACAGCCTTGCTTTCTACGATGCCTTGACTGGACTGCCAAACAGGCGATTGCTTTATGAGCGCCTCGACCTTGCAGTTTCAGTGTCAGCACGAAACAAAAAATACGGAGCCCTGCTCTATCTTGATATGGATAAATTCAAGACTCTAAACGATACGCAGGGGCATGAAGCTGGTGATGCGCTGTTGGTTGAGGTTGCCACACGAATGAAGTTCAGTGTCAGAGAAGTGGATACCCTGGCCCGTTTTGGCGGGGATGAGTTTGTGGTACTAATTGAGGAAATAGGTGCAGAAGAAGCTGATGCAACTCAACATGCTGCACTCATTTCCGAGAAAATTCGCGCAGTACTCGCAACCACTTACATAATAAACAACCGTGAATTTCACTCATCCCCCAGTATTGGGGTATGCCTGTTCCAAGGCAACAGCATACCAGGTGATGAGCTTCTTAAACGTGCTGATATAGCAATGTATCAGGCTAAGGATTCTGGTCGCAATCAGGTACGTTTCTTTGACCCGCAACTACAGCTCTCGGTTGACTCCCGCGCCGCATTGGAATCTGCAATGCGCGAAGCAATCACCGGCCAGCAATTCCGTCTTTACTACCAGATTCAAGTCGACCGGGATCATCGCCCCATTGGTGCTGAGGCGCTGATTAGATGGGAGAGCCCTACGCATGGCATGGTGTCTCCACTTGAATTTATTCCCCTGGCTGAAGAAACTGCTCTTATCCTGGATATTGGCAATTGGGTACTTGATGCCGCCTGTCAGCAGATTGCTACCTGGAGTAACACCCCCCTGACGAGTGACCTGGTTATTGCAGTCAATATCAGTGCGCGGCAGTTCAGACAGCCTGATTTTGTTAAACTTGTTGAAGCTGCAATTGCTAAACACCAAATCCTTCCTTCACGATTAAAACTGGAACTTACCGAGAGCGTGGCACTGGATAATCTTGAGGGTGTGATCGCCAAAATGACTGCGCTCCGGGAAAATCTGGGCGTCACAATTTCCCTGGATGACTTCGGCACCGGATATTCTTCGCTCTCCTATCTGAAACGGTTGCCGCTTGACCAGATTAAGATCGACCAGAGCTTTGTAAGAGACATCACTACAGACCCTAATGATGCGGTAATGGTTCAAACCATAATAGAAATGGCACACAACTTCGGCTTACACGTCATCGCTGAAGGGGTAGAGACCGAGGCTCACATGGATTTTCTCAGACAACGCGGATGTATGGCTTATCAAGGTTATCTGTTCAGCAAACCTGTCCCGCACTATGACTTTGAACTGCTACTTAATCATCATTTGACTCTAACTAACCTTAGGCAATCGAGGTAAACCATGCCTGCAGACGAAACCATAGAAGCTCAAATTCTTGCCTTATCCCATACCGCGTCAGATCTGTCGGTCGGCTTACAGTGTTTGGACGTCCAGGAAGTACTGCTTCAGTCACTGAAGCTCAAAAAGCTGGCCGACGAATTCGGTGCGGATTTGCTGTCACTGAACGCTCAAGATATGGCACAAGCGGCGGAATCCGGGAATCTGGAAGCAGCCTGCTTGCTGGAGCCTGAATTGCGCACCAGCCTTAACCAGGCAACGCAACTGCTGTTACAACCGTTTTCAGCGACGTAGCATATACTCCATACACCTGAAATCAAAGCACACCAGACCGCACCTCTATGGGACACTCCCCCACTGCGGATCCTTTTAGTTGAGGATAACCCTGTTAATCAGATATATTGCAGAGCGCTGCTTGGTATGCATGGCCATGAAATAATGACGGCTGAGAATGGCGAAGAGTGCCTGGAAGCGGTTGATCGGGTTCAGTTTGATCTTATCCTGATGGATATACAGATGCCGGTCATGAATGGTGAGGAAGCGCTCCGTGCCATCCGGACGAAAGAGCAGGGAACCTCTCACCATCAACGGGTCATAGCGCTCACAGCGCATGCATTACATACCGACAAGGAACGTTTTCTTGCTGAAGGATTTGACGGATATCTGTCAAAACCGTTGGAGCAAGGGGAGTTGATTATTGAGATGAAAAGGGTAATGAATTTAACCTCGTTCCCACGCGCTTAAACTCGTTCCCACGCGCTGCGTGGGAATGCAGTTAAGGCGCGCTGCGCCCTGTATCCAACAGAGTAGAGAATCACAATACACAGTTATACTTTGTCACATTATTGTTTCGTCCCGTAGGGACAGATTGATGATAGCCGGGGAATTCATTCCCCGGACTCAAATACCGTAATTTCAATCGTCACGTCC
>CAIMXI010000497.1 GCA_903845365.1 uncultured Geobacteraceae bacterium
GCACTCGTAATAAAAAAACCGGTGATTCATCTTGTAGCAGATAAAGAACCCCACCCGGCGCCATACACTACGGAAGGTATAGCCATCTCGCGAGAAATGATCAGCGACTTTCCGCCACCCTGCCAGGCACCTGAAGAACATGTCAGGATGCAGGCATGACGGGATTAAACGGAGCATCAGCCTACTTCCGGCATGTTATTCCGCTTTCGGCCCGGCAGTGGGTGATGTCACCATTCCGTTGACACAACAGTATGGGTAGCCAATTTGTGTCATCCTGAGGTACGAAGGATCTGCTTTTGACTGTTGTACGATCAAAAACGAACAGCAGATCCTTCGCTATCGCTCAGGATGACAGCTATGTCAATGAAATGGTGACACCACCGATTTTTCTAGGTTCAGTAATTAGCCATGGGTATAAATTTATATACCGCAACCGTATAACCGCTATCGGGTGACCGATACATGATCTCAAATCGAAGCCCTGGAGGCACCTCAGCAAGACTCTCGATCTGTACTGGCTCATCCAGTTCAGCGATATAATAGTCGGTTCCCTGGCTGATGGCGTAGGCGTGTAATCTTTCATAATCGGCAACCGGTGTCGCGGTCCAGAGTCCGTTCAGAGGATAGATCAACTTTGAGAACGGGGGCAGCATGTAATTGTGGCCCGATCCAAGCTTTTCCGCTATCCAGCGTCCTCCCTTTTCAGCATCGGCGGCATATTGCAGGCGCGACTTTACAGATGCCGACGGCTGCGCACTGCTTTTGGCTTGAGAAGAGAAGAACTCCAGGGGGAAGGCCGTGAGACGGAAGTACAGCGCAACTGTCAGCATAGCGACAAGGGCAATATTTCGCCTCGTTGCCTCGGGAAACCGCTTGAAAGCAAATTCTGCGGAGAAAGCAATCCCGGCTGAACCGAGGATAATCAGGAGTGGGGAATATGGCACCAGATATTTCCACCAGCCATCGGTGAAAACAGGCAATATAAACAGTATCAGGAATGGAGATAGAAATATCCCCTTGTTCCGGGCTGCCTTGTCGTCCCACCTGAAAAAAAACGCTGCAATGGCGGCAAGAGCCAGTATTACCGGAAAAACCTGGGGGTATCGCTCCATGCCGCTGTTGTTTGGTATTCTGCCAGGAATCTCACTGAGCAGATTGTCCAGGTACACTTGAGCGCTTTTTGCGGGGTGAGACATGAGATACGAAAACAGGTCTCCAACGCCTGACGGCACCTGCCATTTCAGCCTTCCACTGCCGGTGAGTCCCCACAGTTCCTCGTTACCAACCTCGCCCAAATCGTTGTCGTGGTAGATTCGACTTTGCATCCAGATCAGTACATACGTTGATTTTGGGCTGATTACCCAACTGCCGTAATGTTTTTTGAGAAAAAGCATGTATGGGAGTGAGGTTATGAAAAACGCGAGAAGCAGCAGGGCGATGCAACGCAGATAGTTTGTACTCATACGGCTACGCCACTGCTCAAAGAGCGCCGCCGCAATGGCAAAAAGCATAACCAGAAAACCTTCCGAGCGTGCCATGTAGGTAAGCGAAAATGCGATGCCGCAGATAATGAAGCGTTTCAGTGACTGCTTCCGTCTGGCAGAACAGAAGAGCCAAAGTGAAAACAGGAGGAAGGCCGTATAGGTGCATTCGGCCTCCGGAGCTCTGACTATCCAGTGAAAGTGCGGGAAGAGCGCGGCAATAAACGCGGCTCCCAGCGCCACAGTGCGCCCGAACAGCTCTTCTGCCAGAAGCCATACCGCGACCACAAGAAACAGCCCCATAAAAGCGCCGACAAGAGCTGAAGCGAACAGCAGATCCGGAACCCCAGGCAGCCATCCGACAAGCGCTACAAGGCATGAATGGAGCGGTGGAACCCAGAGCGCCTGCCATCCAAGCCCAATACCTAAATGGAGGTTCCTAGCAATCTGCAGATAGGTCTGACCATCGGCGGTGATTCCGGGGCGTGAAAAAGAGGACAGAATCAGGTAAAGCGCCAGTGCAAATGGTAGCACCGGAGCGAGTCGCTTCAGTTCAACTCTCATCACTCAACTCTCTTCTCTCATCCCTCTTCTCTCATCCCTCTTCAGATCAACAAGATCAAGCATTTCATGAAACACCCCGGCGTGTTTTCTCGCTTCACCCTCTGCAAAAGAGCATGCGGTCGTAACACCCTGCCCGAATCTAAACAACATTTCCCGCCGGGGGAAGATTCCCCGTATCGGCAACCAGAGAACAGCCGCAGCAGCAAAAAGCAGAGCCGCCCACCAGATGAAAAGCACGCCATCATCCTTGATGAAATCGGTAACCACGAGACGTCTGACATCCGGGAGCGCCAGGTGGAAACCATCACGAACGAACTCAACACCCTCTGTCATAGTCCCGGTAAAGAGTTGATCCTTCCCCATCAGAAGCTTGAAGCGGAAGGAAATCTTATCCGACATATAGGAGCTGTATCGCTCACTAAGGTTTTCCGGTTCAGGTACGCTGAAAATTATCCGGTACGGCGAACCGGGAATAACAACATTTTCCTCTTTACCGGGTGGATAAATATTCAGGTAGCAAAGTTTTTCATAGCCGGCAGGCATGTCAGGAGCGGTAAAACGGAGCTGCCCGGCAAGTCCCAGGTAGCGCGGATAGACGAAAGTTCCGGAGTATCTGGATGGAGGGTAGAGGCCAAATTTCCTTTTCCCGGATCCGGAGCCTGTCGTGGCGACCTCCATAGTCAAGTTTCTTCTCAATACATAACCTTGAGAGTCCTCCAGGGTAATCCGCTCGACCATGCCGCCATTGCCGTTTGGGGTGGGGAACGGCTCACCTTCAACAACCATCTGGCGAAATGAACTACGGGAAGTGGTAGTTATAAGTATTCCGGTAAAAAGGCAAAACGTTCCGGCAAGAAATAACAGCCGAACCGGAAAGTTGCTGATTCCGCGCCAGGCGGCAAGATAGTTATCCGAGCGGCGCGTTTTATATCCCGCTGCGGCAAGACGGTTCACCAGTTCCGGAGTGGTGGCGGGGACGGATAATTCAACCACTTCGTCAAACATCCCCATTACACCTTTATCTGTTTTCCCGGAGAGCGCTCCCCTCATTCCCAGAAACGTGATCGTTTCACGAATCATGCGAAATGCACTGTTCAAAGGAATCAACGCGAGAATAGCTCCTAGAATCAGACTCCTGCGGGTGAATGCTATCAGAGTGATCAAAGTCTCATCGGTAAAGAAAGCGACCACGATATAGAGGATAAAGAAAAAGCCTATAACGAGAGGAGGTACCGCTCTGGAAGATCCGGCAGCAAAGAGAGTACGGAACAGGCGTTTCATTTGCCCCCCTCCTTTACCCGTGCTGTAGCCTGGACGGTTGCGCTCCAACTGTTGATGAGGGTCAATCCGTCAACCACGACGCTATCACCATTTTCGGTAAAAGGTATCGGAACCGGGTTGCACCCCCCCGGCTTACCGACTGTTTCCAGCGGAATGAGTGTCTTGCAGTAGTAACAGATCACAGATCCTTCCGCCTGCCCATACCCGTCTGGCTTGCAGATGGCGCAGGCGTCAAGGTCAACTGTCAACTCTCCTGCCGGCGTCATCAGCACAAAGAATCGTGCTTCTTTAACTCCCTGCCTGAAAATGTATTTGTGCAATTTGCCGTCTTCCAGATTGATTTCACCCTTTTTCGGAATGATGATCTCCCCGGAGGATCCGGCTGTAACCGGTAACGGTTTCGGGTCCCAGTACTCCACACTAGGAAAACAGCTCTGGTATGTGGCGGCAGCCAGTAGTAGCAGAGCAAAAACAGGAATAAGCGCCCGGTAGCGACGCGCCCTGATCGCATCAACCAGCACCCTTCGCCGCTGCGCTCCCTGACGGATATGAGCTACCGCCGGCAGTCGTTCGAACTGTATAGCCAGAACAATCAGGATCGCCGGGGTAAACCAGATGACCATCCCTCCCCAGAAACCGACCTCTTTGGAGAAGAGGAGACCGATAGTCTTCCAGATATATGAACGGACGAAAAGGTGGTCAGGGATAAGGATCGATTCCATAAACTGATGCACGAAATCATGAACACCCTTCATCACTTTCATGCTCAAAGGGGAGAAAAGGTCGAGGCGCAGGATTGAAGAAGCACTGAAGAGCAGAAGCGCGGTAACGATCGCCAGCATCCCTGCCGGAGACACCTTGAAGGCTTCCGGCATCCGTTTCTCAAAGGCCAGAGCTATATATGCCACTGCGCCGGCGGCAAGCAGCAGAAGTACCGACGCCATGGCGACGCCATCGGTAGTGGCAGCAGATAGTCTGCAGGTGCAGACCGCCCCCGCCCCAACTCCTGCCAGACAAGAAGCGATGATCGCGGTTGACGGAGTTTTGATGAGCCGCTTGCCCCAGGACATCACCTTGGCACGGTCGGTGCTGCGGTAGATAGCGACGACGGAACAGCCCCAGAGAAGAATGAAACTCATCCCCAGAACCGACTTGACAACCCCGAACGTCACAGAGCCAGGGTAAGAGCGGAACAGGATAAATGTTCCGGTCACCCCGATCACAAATCCGATCATGCCAGCCAGCATAACAGATGAGCGGCGCCCGCTAAAACCGCGCAACATGATCAGGACAATGCCGAACCAGGCGAAGAGATGGGGTATCAATTTTAGTAGAGTTGCCATTTAGACCTCAGCAACCTTCAACCTGCTTTCCTCCCTCACCAGCATCCCGTCATTTAGGTAAATGGTGCGGTCACCCCAGGCGGCCACTTCCTGATTGTGCGTTACCATTATAACGGTAAACTTCTCTTCGGCGCGCAGCTCTTTGAGGAGCTCCATAACCATCAGCGTGCTCTTCTGGTCGAGGTTTCCGGTCGGCTCGTCCCCCAGCAGCAGCTTCGGACTATTGATAATCGCACGGGCAATACAGACCCGCTGCTGTTCGCCACCCGAAAGCTCGCCGGGCCGATTTTTCAAACGGTGCCCAAGTCCTACCCGCTCAAGAGAAGACCGCGCTTCGGCTTCATCGGGGACGCTGTGAAAGTACTGTGCCAGCATGACATTTTCCACAGCAGTCAGATACGGAACCAGATGGTGCTGTTGAAAAATGATTCCGACGAATTCACGGCGGAAACGGGCCAGCCCATCCTCGGTAAAGGCGAGCAGATCTTTCCCTCCAACCTGTAAAGAACCGGCACTTGGTCGATCAAGACCGCCGACAAGGTTCATCAGGGTACTCTTTCCGGAACCGGAATGCCCCATCACCGTCAACCACTCCCCCTCAGGAACCTGCAAGTCAAGAGGCTTCAAGGCGCAGATGTCGCCGTAGTTTCTGGTGAGATTTGTTGTTTCGATAATTAATTCAGCCATACAGTTTAACCCTTTAACAAAAAATCATTAGCCACAAAAAGACACAAAATTCACAAAAAGGAATTCCACATTCAAAATATTACGCAAGGCATACCTGTGGTAGATTATTGTGAACAAATTACAAATCTTGAGTAAGGATATACTTCTTTATTTGCAATTTTGGCGATCCGAAATTTATCAGTAAACCATGTTCAATACGGGATGACCTGAGATACCCAAGTATTTGAGCTACATGCTCGTCAGCAAGGGCCTTACTTGCTTTTAATTCGACTATCAAACGGTTTTCAATAAAGAGATCAGTAAAGTAATCACCCAACAGAGTTCCATCCTGATCAAAAACTTTCAGTGGATGCTGCTGCTTCACATCCAACCCATGTATTGTCAAACGGTGAGCAAGAGCGTTTTCGTAGATTTTTTCCAAATGTCCATGCCTTAGAAAACAATGAATATCAAAGCTGGTCTCTCGGACAATGTCACAAAGTGTATTTATATCCATAAATCCAAATCCGCTTGTAATAAAATTGGCGCACCCTGTTCCACTTTTTGCGTCTTTTGTGCCTTTTTGTGGCTAACTGATTTTACTCCCCACGTAAGCTCCTGACCGGATCAAGCTTAAACACTGATATCATAGGCCCGATACTCCCCAACAGCGCCAAAAAAAGACTGACCCCCAGCGACACGAAAACGAACCAGGGGATAAATTCCGCTGAAGCGGAGAAAACCGTTTTGGTTATGAACTGGGCGACGACAACGCCAAAGATATACCCGGCGACCCCGCCCACTATTCCCAGCATAGCCGCCTCACCGCAAAAGATCAGCATAACCTCCCAGCGGGTTCCTCCCACCGCCTTCATCAGGCCGATCTCTTTACTCCTCTCAAGTACAGTGGTGCTCATTGTTCCGGCCACGCTACTCCCAGCGGAGATCAGGACTACCGCCGTTACCATAAGCATCAAAAGTTTGACCTTGGCAAGCAGGCCTTCGGAGGTTCTGGCCGTCTGGCGCACTTCACTGACCTTCGCAGCAGGAAGCAGCAGTTGCAGAGCAGAGGCACTTTTCTTGAGACTGTCGCCCCCTGCGGTCACCATGAGCCGAACCAGACTGATCTGGCCCTCCAGGCCAATAGCCTGCTGAAGTTCAGGCAGTGCCAGGAACAGCAGGCCGTCTTCCTCGCCGCCGGAAGAAACGGTACCAGAGACCCGGAGTCGCATCTTTTGTGCCTTGCCGACTAACTCCATCGTATCACCCGGCTTGAGCTTCATTTGAGTTGCAAGATCATTACCGACTACTATCTCTCCTGACGCTGTAGGCCAGTTACCCTTAAGTTGCCACCAAGGGAAAAGGCGGCGAATATCGGAGAAGTTAACCCCCTCAACCATGAGGTCGGCATCTTTGTAGTGCAAAGCACCGGTGAGGTGAAATGAACGCTCAGCCTTCAAACCGCTCTGCTCGAGGGCGCTCTCCACCTGCCGCTGAAGCAGATACGCCGGTTCGCTTACTACGCCGAAATTAAGTCCGCCACTCCCCACATCAAGCCGGGCCAACGCGGGAAGGACGATCAGATTTGCCCCGTATTTGCGCACTTCCTCCGCCACCCGTTTTTCCATGGAAGACGAAACAATGCCAAGAGCCGTGGCCAGACTGGAAGCCATGGCGAGCACCGCCAGCAGGAGGATTGTGCGCCCGCGTCGATGCGCCAGTGCGCGCAAAATTATATGGAGAAGCCAGCGGCGGCGGTTCATTTCATCCCTTTAAAACAGTTACCGGCTCAATCAGCAGCGCCCGGCGGAGTGGTGTTATGCTACCGGCAATGGAGACAACCAGAGCCGATATGATAGCGGTCGGAAACAGCCATAGAGGTGACGCGATAGTGGAGTTAAAAACTGTACGACTGATGATTTCGGCCAACTGATTGCCGAGCAGGTAGCCGACCACTCCGCCAGCCAGTGAGATAATCAATGTTTCCCCGATAAAGATGGCACTGATCTGGAAGCGGTCGGCGCCAACCGCCTTCATCAGGGCAATTTCCGGGCTCCGCTCCGCCATTGACGCCATCAAGCTGGTGGAGACCGCTGTTGCGGATGCTCCGAGAGCCAGTATGGTAAGAAGCAGCATGACGCTATTCAGTTTCTTGAGCAACGCTCCCTCGGCACTGGCTATCTGCCAGATCGGTTTGGCACGGCTTCCGGCCATCACCTCTTCGACATTCTTGGCTACCGAGGTAACATACGCCGTGCAGTACCACTTTTCGTACTCTTCCTTTGTCATCGTGGCCGGGTCTTTCTTGCCAAAATCATCCATCGGCACAGTAAGGGCGCTCACCTGAACCCGGGAAACCTTCCCCTGCTGCTGCAAAAGGGACTGAACGGTAACAAGCGGCGCAAAAAGCTGTTCCTCCTCGTATCCCCCCGTTGTTACTACGCCGACTATACGAAACTTCTGCATACCCACTCGTACATGCGCAGTCACTTCGCCCCCTGGAGCAATATGCAGACGTTTGGCCAGGGCGGCTCCGATCATCGCCTCATCGGCATCCTCAGGCCATCGACCCTGTACCTCCCACCAGGGTGCGATTCCCTTAATTCCCAGAATTGAGACATCTTCCCCAGGGATCTCAAGCTGTTTGGTGAACCATGTCCCGGAAACAACCCCCCGCTCCTTCCTGCCACCAGCGGAAAATTCTGCGATACCAAACAGGTACGGAGTAAATCCGGTGATGTTATACTTCCAGAAAACGGTCTTGATTTTCGGCAGATCTTCATCACGGAGAAAACCGCCACCCTCGGCGGCGGATGGCTCAATTAAAATATTTGCGCCATAACTGCGCAGTTCCAACGCCATCTTGTGGGAAATCTCACCGGCAATGCCTAGGAAAGCAGTAGCAACAGCAGATCCCATGACAATAGAAAGGAATATCAGGAAAATAGCCTTGGGGCGTTTGAGGAAGGAATTTTTTAGGATGCGGAATAGCATGTATTACAACCGATAGAATATGAGGGGCAAGAGAATATTTGATTAAAAAAAATGTTTAGCAAAATTGGCAACGGAAATTGCTATGACAACGCCCAACATCCATTTGACAAGAACCAGTTCCGCACGAATAGCTTCAATATCAGTTTTGGTTGTAAGCGTAGTTGACATAGGGGTACCTTAGCAAGAGAATTTGACAAAGTCAAGAAACGGACAGAAACAGCAGCACTGACACACGAATGAAACTGCGTAGTTGCAAAGAACAACTGTCATCCTGAATGAATGTCAATCGGCAGCGACTCCTTAATCAGCTCAATTTTTTTCTGATTCGTTCTAATTCGCCGCTTGGCGTCCAAACAGTCCCCTCTCCCTGAGGGAGAGGGTTAAGGTGAGGGGGAAATGCTGGGCTATGCTGCATCGTTCCCCCCTCATCCGGCCTTCGGCCACCTTCTCCCTCAGGGAGAAGGGATCTAGCGGAGAATTAGAACTAATCAGTATTTTTTTCGGAATAAGGGGAAATTTTTACAGATCATCGCAATTTTATCGATTATTTTCCAGACAATAGTCGTCTCTGTTGTAAAGCTATCTGCAGATTTTCAGAAGCTTTTTCGTCACGAGGATTTACCTGAACGGCTCGGGAAAAAAGTTCAATAGCCTCATCAAGCATTCCCTTCTGGGCCAGTGCAATACCACAGTTGTTAAGAAATTTCGGATTTTCCGGCTCAATTTTGAGCGCCTCGCGGAATTCGGTTATTGACTCTTCGATCTTTCCGATATTCCCCAGGAGAATTCCTAGAGTGAAATGAGCCTGGGCATAACCGGGGTCAAGCGTTAATGCTTCTCTATATTGCGTGATTGCTTCTGCTGTTCTGCCATTCTGCTCCAGGATAAATCCCAAATCGAAGTGTATTATCGGATCACGAGGTTCTATCCTTACTGATTCAATATATTCTTCAATCGCCAAATCTGGTCTTCCCCGCTTTTCA
>CAIMXI010000498.1 GCA_903845365.1 uncultured Geobacteraceae bacterium
AAGCGGATGTAACGGATAAAAGCGGATCAGGCCAAATTCAAAAGCTTTCAAATCCGTCTTGATCCGTTCAATCAGATTTGATCCGTGTTCCATGATTTAGATTTATTAACACCATCTAACTGCCCTGGTGGGGTACAACAAGAAGTTGAAATTTTTTCAAAACAGCCTTCAAACCCTTTACTGATTAGCCTTTGCAGGGATGTGAAAAACTTTTTCGTGCCATAAATACTTCAATTTCACCCGTTAGTTACTATTCAGCAAAAACAGCCTTCAGATCAACAACCAAATCACCAAATAAAGGCACTGAAACCGCATCATCTCCGGCATAGCGTTCCGGTTTTCCATACATGCCATATTCATCAATTTTAAACACCATCACCGTCTGTTCCTCAGGATGTACGATCCAGTATTCTTTGACACCGTGACGCTGATACAGGTCAAATTTAAGAGTGAGATCATTTTTGCCGGTTGATGGGGAGGATATTTCAATAATGAAATCAGGCGAGCCGTTGCAGCCACGTTCATCCAACTTGCTTTTATCACACACAATCAAAATATCAGGCTGCACAACGGTATCGATATAATTATCGCTTGCATTTTTTTGTACTGCAAAGCGGACATCAAAAGGGGCTATGAAAGGTTCACATGGTTTATTATCCAGATGATCAGCAAACTTTCTGAATAATCTCCCCAGTATACGCTGATGTTTGCTTCCAGGCGCAGGAGACATGGAATAAGCCACACCGTCAATGAGCTCCCAGCGCAGTTCATCAGGCCAAGAGAGGTAATCTGCGTAAGTCCAGCGTTCTGTATTATTTTTCAGCGTTATCGGCATAACTGGGTATCTCTGGAGCTTTTCTTCAACTGTTACGAATAGAGCTTCCCACTCGGAGTGATTTGATAGATGAAAAAGTATGTCGGACACGAGTATTCATAAGGCGGCTGCCGACTAAACTGCGTCCAGAATTCGCGGTGTGATAAAAATGAGCAGCTCTGTTTTGATCTTGACCTTCGTATTCGACTTAAACAGCTTACCAAGGTAAGGAATGTCCATCAGAAACGGCACACCGTCATCACCTTCGGTATCACTGTCAACAAAAATTCCACCAATAACCGTCGTTTCACCATCGCGCAGAAGCATCTCGGTTGTAGCCTGCTTTGTGTTTATCGGAGGGGGACTGCCGGTACCTGGAGCATCATTTTTTGCATCTATTTTCATCATAATGGTGCCGTTCGCATTGATATGCGGAGTAACTTCGAGTGAAAGGGTTGCTGCAACAAAAGCGGTGACAGCACCGGTTGTCGATGTTGTGTTCTGATAGGGTATCTGTTGTCCCTGAGATATTTTTGCTGGTTTATGATTAAGCGTCGCAACCTTTGGTGATGATATGATTTTTATCATGCCCGCGCCTGCGGCGGCATTAAGGCGCGCATCCACTTTAAGATTGCTTGCAAGTTTTCCGAAAGAGATCCCCATGGCGCCACCGGCGGCACCTGCAATGCCGGTAACCGGAGGTGCAGAGGTCAAACCGCCAAAAGATGTATCCATTGAATTTACGTTCATGACTGATGATGAGCCGTCACGATAATGCGCCCCCCAACTGACACCCAGACTGCGGCTAAATGAAGAAGTTGCCTCAATTATTCGAGCTTCGATCATCACCTGGCGTTCAGGAAGATCAAGCTGACTTAGCAAGGCCCTCATATCACTCAGCGCTTGAGGAGTGTCTTTAACAATCACCTTACTTGTTCGAGTATCAGATGCAATCTGCCCTCTGTCAGGAGTTTTCAGTTTTTCAAATTGCGCCGTTATCGCGCCAAGATCAGCGTAATTAACTGAAAAAGTTTCGGTTTTTAGCTCGATAGATTTGGCCGCTGTTTTTTTGATCTCCAGATCTTCCTCAGCCTGCGACTTGAACTTGCCTCTTCCTTTAATAAGCAGAATATTGCCATCTTCCCGTTTGTCGAGGTTTTTCGTATCCAGTATAATATCAAGAGCCTGATCCCACGGAACATTTACCAGCTTGATACTGATATTTCCGGTAACATCATCACCAAGTACAAAATTCTTATTGCTGACTTCGGCAAGTAACTGAAAAATTTTCCTTACCTCGGCATCCGCAAATTCAAGAGTTACTTTACGCCCCTTATAACCTCCTGACTTACTGGTACTCTTGGCAGTTAAATCAGAAACCGGAGATAAATCGGGCGTAAAATCTGCCTCAGAGACTAACTCTGTATTTTTAATAGCTGGCACTTTTTTCTGTTCAGTAGCTTCAATAAACAGCTTATCACCACTCATTTCTTCCCGATGTTTATAGTCGATATAGAGCATTTCCCCTTCCTGACGAAACTCAAAAGGGGTATCTACGCGCATAGCAATGCGTACTTTGGTGTCAACGCTCTTCTTCGTCTTAATTGTCAGTGGTGTAATACGCAAAACAGGAGTGATAAAATTACGCGTTTCAAGCGATCTCTGAAGATTTTTGGGCAGTGTAGTGTTTTTGATTGTCAGAGTTACAAATCCGGCTGATTTAACCGGCGGTTCCACGTTGATATCACCATTTACCTTGATTGAAACTCTAGAAATCCCCTCTATAACCTGGAAGTCAATCATCTCAATTGTTGAGTTACCAGAGGAGCTACTACTATTTCCTGCAACCGGAGGCGGCTGCTTCTCAAGAACCACTTGCTTTACTGCAGCAGGCTTTACTTCAGGTTTAGTTTCTTGTGTCATCAATGGCTTAGTTTCAAGAGTAACAATTACTCCTGAATCACTCTTGACGGCATACGCTTCGGGGAAACTGCCGTTAACGGCATCAAGAACAACACGTACCTTGTCCGGGTAAAGTCCAATACGCGCAGAAGCTACACCTGAAGCGTTCAATGGTAAAAGTCTGGTCAATAACCCGCTTTTTGCATTCATTAAATCAACGACAAAACGCTCAGGATTATTGAGTCGCAACGTTTTGAAATCGACTACTCCGTCAAGAGCAAAAACTATCGTATTGTCTTTGACCGTAATCGAGGTTAGCGTCCCGGTTAATGAGGTTGCAGGTGCTGATTCTGTAGACGCAACTTCTGGCGCAGCAGCATCAACATCCTTTTTTACAGAAGTATTTGAATCATTAGGCGGGTCGCTTACAGTCAATTGTGGAAATGCTATTTTTAACTCACCAGGATTAGACTGATGTGTTGAAATCACAGCCTCCAAATCATTAACAAGCCCAATTTCTACGCGAGTTAAAACACCTGCCGCCGTGTGGAAACGTCTTGCAGTAACCGTCTTGAAATTACCTTTGTTTATATGAGCCGTTTCAGAGATATTCCCCAGTGAAACCAGGGAAAAGTCGATAACAAGACGCAGCGGAGATGCAGTTTTGTAACTGGTGTACGTTGCCGGAGAAGAGAGCTTGATTATTAATTCAGTTGCGTTACCTTCACCTGTCGTATTAATTGATTCAATTGCGACAACTTTTGGAGCCTCTACCAGTTCGGCACTGACTGCACAAGGAGGAACTGAAATAATTAAACCTGCACATATTGAAACAGTCAAAAGCAAATTTTTCAGTATATTGATCTTCCATTTCATGCGGTACTCCCTATTGCTTCCTTGGAAGTGTAAGTTTTATTGTTTCTTTACGGGTTTTGCCGTTTTCATCCTTGAATTTCTCAAGGACATCGACGCCGTTCGCATGAATCAAAACGACCGTGCCGTCATTTTTTCCTATCGACATGCCGGCTTTCAACACATAGCCTTTGCCTCCCGGATCGATAACCATTGCCCTGTTTTCACGTCCGCCGGTGACTATGCCGATAAGCTTGAATTGATTCACATCAAAACTGTGAATAGGTAAGGAGTCATATTGCGCTTTCTTTATCGAGTCAAATGATCTTGTAGATTCTTCCTTAACGACAATAAAAGGCTTGAAAGGATCTTTCTTATTACTGAAATCGAATTGGTTTACCGGTGGAGAGGAAGCGCGTGACGCAGAGGTGGCTACATTTTGAACAGGCTTGGACACAACTATGGAAGCATTTTGAGGCTTAGCTGGCGCTGTAGTTGAGACAATCGGCTGATCCTTGCCACACGCTGTAAAAAAAACGCAGATCAGAATTCCAGCGAACGTCAAAAAAAAGCTATTTCTTTTTATTTTTATCATCCTTAATCTCTTTCTTATCAAGGAACCGGAAAGTGGTTGCGAGACACGTAACTTTGGTCATCATGCGATTATTTACACTCTTAATGTCTGAAAACGCGACATTAGTAATATTAACGATACGCGGCATGTTCGCAACAGCGGCAAAAAAGTTTGCAACACTAAAGTATGATCCAGCGACAACTATATCAACCGGCACATCTGCATAAAAATCTTTTGGGACCTCTGGTTTAGGCCGAAATGTCAAAAAATCGAGACCTGATGATTTGCCTGTCGCAGTAATACTGGTCAACAAAGTCGGAATCTCTTTTGAATTCGGCAATTCAGTTAGCGCCTGCTCTAACTCCTGACTCAGCTTTTCATATTCAATTTTTAATTTCGGGAGATTATTTGCAATTCTTGTTTTTTCAGTAATTTCACCCTCCAACTGGGCAAGGTTAGTTTTAAGTCCTTCAAGTTCTTTATGTTTTGGAATATACAAAAACCAGACTAAAGCTGCTGCTTCAATGAGAGAAACCAGCACAAGAATCATAATTTTCTGTTTATTAGGGAGCTTAAGTACTTTCTCAATATTTGGATTCATATTCAGGCCACCTGAAAGTTATACGATTATTTTTTTACCGCATCAACGGGAAGTGCCGCAGATTCTAACTTCATCGTGATATCAAATTTTTTGAATTTGGTCTCGGCAACAACCGTCTGTTCGGATACAATTAATTCTACTGCCATAAAGTCAGTGGAGTTTTCAAGAGACTTCATGAATAGTGCAATCAGGTCTTCATTAGATGCCACCCCAGAAATTTTCACATCCTGACCCGCTTCGCTGTAATTTGTAAGCCAGAGCTGCTCCGGGGTTAGATCACTTAACGTGGCTAATCGCTGCGCCGGACCGGTTTTGTTCTTTCGCAACGAGATAAGCACATCAAGCTTTTTCTTGACCTGCTCTTTAAGGTTTTTAATCTCTTCAATTTTGCCAATTTTTGCTTTCAGTTCATTGATTTTATTGTTCGCCAAAGTAATATTCTCTTTAGCTGTAGCAACTTGAATACGCTTGAAAACATACATTGAGGTAACAACAAGTGCAATCACAACAAATGCAACCCCGGCAATAACTATCTGCTGGATAGCTGTTTCTTTTTTCTTGGATGCCCGTACAGGTAATAGATTAATTTTTATCATTTATCCCCTACCCTCCTGATAGCAAGTCCAACCGGCACAGCCATAAACTGAGCGATTTCCTGAAGGTATTCGGGGTCAAAATCTTTTTCATTATACTTTATTTTTGCAAAGGGATTAAGTTTCTCAGTGGGTAATCCGATTTTTTCGGAAATTGTGTCAATAAGCCTGTACACTTTGGAACAGCCACCGGAAATAAACAAACCAGATATTCGACCGTCGTTAGCAGTTGAATTATAAAAATCAAGTGAACGCCTGATTTCTTGAGTGATAGTTTCATTAACCTTCAGTATGACATTATTAAGCTGATTGTTAGTGGCTCCAGGCGCAAGCAGTTTTGCCGATTCTGCTTCTTCACGGCTGAGCCCAAGCTGCTTCTGAATTTCCTCAGTGTAAAGATTCCCACCCATTTGTACATCGCGGCTGAAAAGCGTAATACCATCCTTGATAACATTGATATTCATAATGCTGGCACCAATATTTACAAGTGCAAGTATATCTTCGGGGGCAAATTCGTGATTTGCTTCAAATGCGTTTTGAACAGCAAAAGAATCAACATCAACAACGGAAAGATTCATTCCAGCCTCACCAAACAAAGACACATAATCGTTGATAATGTCCTTCTTGCTTGCCACAAGCAGGACATTCATTTTTGAGGGATCACTGCTGTCAGGCGATAAAATCTGAAAAT
Organism: uncultured Geobacteraceae bacterium; assembly: GCA_903845365.1. Classification (GTDB taxonomy): domain Bacteria; phylum Desulfobacterota; class Desulfuromonadia; order Geobacterales; family Pseudopelobacteraceae; genus JACRCG01. Next base: position 6,028 of record CAIMXI010000498.1, read on the forward strand.
CCATATTTACATCATTGATATCAAAAGGGATATATTGTTCTGCTTCAAAGAGAATTTGATCTTCCAACTCTTCCTGTAGCATTGTCGGCAACACAATTTTTCTTATGATTACCGAGTTGCCGGAAATTGAGCAGACAACATCCTTGGTCTTTATCCCAAGGCTTGCAACAAGATTTTTAATTGCCGCCGCAATTGCGGCGCTATCCATCAGTGTGTTGTCAACAATCGCCTCAGGTGGTAAATGGAAAATGCCGACATTCAACAACTGGTAGGAACCGTTATTGTCTTTAAGCTGAACAACCTTCACGGAACTTGACCCAATGTCCATTCCTATAAAAATTTTTTTCTTCTTAAAAAGAAACATATCCTGTCCCGTTATTCCTGATCCTGAAATACTTTGAGTTTATCCTCTAAACCGAAACCCAAGGCCAGGATAATTTTCCTCATGGTTTCCATCCTGCACTCTTCACCACGCTCAATACGACCAATGGTTAAAACAGAAACGCCAGCTTTGCGGGCAAGTTCGGACTTGCTCAATAGTCTGGATTCACGAATTGATTTCACATTGTTTTTGTTTTTCATAGAATTCATTCCACAAAAAGGCCATTTTTCAATCACACTTACTATAATTTATGATCATGTCAAGATAATTATACATAATTATACGGAAAAGAGTAATTTTATATGACATTATTACCATCTGGCTTTTAAACCAAATGAACCGCCTGAGCTCTTTTGTGGTTAACCGCTACAAAAAATCTGTAGAAACCTGCCAATCTGCCGATGAATAGGTAACTTTCATGTAGTTATTTCTGATCAGAGCCAAAGGTAGAACGTGGCAAAAACAGCTACAAAAACTGTTAAAATAACAATTGCCGACGATATTGAATATCGCGTAATCGGCAATGCCTTTGGCCTTCTTATAGCCTCTGCCGGGCTGTTAGCCGGTGAAATGCTGCGCCAGCGCAGTTTTGAATACTGGCCTAATGACGTCGTACCGCTCATCTTTGCCAGTTGGATGGCATTCAGGCTCTACAGAAACTTCTTATCAACCATGGCAGCCTACCAGGACTATGTTCCGCCACCCGCTGTACTACGTGATCGTAAGATACGCGAAGCACTTAAAGCGGAGCATGCGTCGGTTGCAGAGATTTCCGCCAGAACAGGTCTTTCGGAAGAAGAGGTTGCGGCGGAGGTTTCCAGGCGTGTTGCTGAAAATAGATTGAATTCCTGAATAAATACATCATCATAGCAGATTGAGAGTATGCCTGAAACAAGGAAACTGACGTTCGAAAATCTGGCGCGCCTGATGGTACAACGGGGGTTGTTGTCGCACCATCAATTGAAAGATGTTCTGGCGCGCGGAAAAGTTCAGGAAACGCGGCTCTATTCTCTCCATTATTCCGGTGCATCCCGCAGGACGAGTGCGGCTATCGGTCTTATCTCCCCTACCGAAATTCTCGCATCACTTAATCTTGAAATTCATGGTTCTCACGGAAATGTGCTTACTGTTGATGCCATTACCGAAGCATTAGCTTCAGCCACCGGACTTCCATATTTAAAAATTGATCCCCTCAAACTTGATCTGCATATTGTCACCGACCACATTCCCCGACCTTTTGCCCTCAAAAACCTGATAGTTGCCGTTAAAGAGTCGAATGGCGTTATCACGGTCGCTGTGGCAGATCCGTTTAACGAAGCCATTGTAAATGAACTTGCGGCCGCAAGACGTCTTGAAATCAAGCGGGTACTCAGCTCAAAAAACGACATCCTGAAAATTCTACGTGAATTTTACGGCTTTCGGGCATCGGTTTTGGCGGCTGAAGCGGAGATGTCTACATCAACAGATCTGGGAAATCTGGAACAGTTCTTTAAACTGAAAGGGCAGCAGGATATTGAAAGCTCTGACAAACATGTCATATCGGCCGTTGATTTTCTCTTGAACTACGCATTTGATCAGCATGCCAGTGACATTCACATAGAGCCTAAACGGGAAACCTCTCTGATCCGTTTTCGTATCGACGGTGTCATCCATAATATTCACGTTATCCCAAAGCCGATGCATGCCCCCATCATCTCCCGTATCAAAATGCTCTCCCGTATGGATATGGCGGAAAAACGACGCCCTCAGGATGGCCGCATCAAAACAAACTTCAATAATAAGGATATCGAACTGCGGGTCTCGACGGTGCCGGTTGCCTTTGGTGAAAAAGCCGTAATCCGGGTGTTTGATCCGGATATTCTTCTCCAGGATCTTGACAGTATGGGCTTTTTCCCACGTGAACTGTCACTCTTCAACTCCTTTTTGCGGCGTCCAAACGGAATCGTACTGGTGACTGGCCCTACGGGAAGCGGCAAGACAACTACATTATACTCTTCGCTTCGGTCTCTCTCATCCCCGGAAGTCAATATTGTCACGGTTGAAGATCCGATAGAAATGGTTATGGAAGAATTCAACCAGATAGGCGTACAGCAGGGAATTGGCGTCAGCTTCGACAGCATCCTGCGCAACATCCTTCGCCAGGACCCCGACATTATCATGATCGGCGAAATCCGCGACCGCGAGACTGCCGAAAACGCCGTGCAGGCGGCATTGACCGGACATCTGGTGCTCTCAACACTCCATACAAACGATACCGCCTCAACCATTATTCGCCTGCTGGATCTCGGCATCCCCCCCTTTATGATATCAGCGACCGTTCTCGGAATAGTAGCTCAACGACTGGTGCGAAAAATATGTCCTCAATGTAAAAAAGTCCGCACCATTTCTCCTGACGAACGCGCCTATCTGCAGTTGCCTGAGTCGTCGTACGTCGTGTGGGAGGGAGCGGGGTGCAAAGAGTGTCGGGGTACCGGATACCGTGGGCGTAGCGGGCTGTTTGAGGTAATGGAAATGAATGAAAGATTGAAAGCCCTGGTGTCCGACTCTGCGGGGCTTGCATCAATTATCGAGGCTGCCCGCCAGAGCGGTGTTGTCAACCTGCGTGAAATTGCCATCAACAAGATGCTGGAAGGGGTGACGACCTACGAAGAAGTTATCTCGATGACAGGATAACTTCAGTTACCAATTGATTTGCCCGCTTTTGGTGGTGTCGCTGCTGGTAGCCGTGTCGCCGGTACCGGTCTTTCCGGCGTTGTTTTTTTGGCAATTATATTGGCGGCAAAGATGTATTCATCAATATAGTTACGGACACCGTCGTTATTAAAATCATGTAGTGGTACTTTTTTAGTTCCGGACTCAGCGATAAATCTATTCCACCCTTTCTCGTCAAGAGTCAGCGGAGTTTTCACCGGTGGAGCAACGGTAAGCGGATATTCAAATTCTTCAGCCCCGGTAATTATTGTCACTGTTACTTTTAAAGAGCCCTTTTCTGGCAGAACATCAACCAACCAGCGCCCTTGCTGCTGTTTATCCTGCTGAAAAGAGACAATTGTGCCGCCATGTACGGCAAAATTAGGCGAAGATTTAATTCTGACCGGAATATCAATGGTGAGCAATGCTTTGTCTTGGCCGTTACTGATCAAAATTGCCGGATTCTGACGGATTGTCTGGGCTATCTTTTTATCAAATAGCGCTTCAACAGCGACAAATTTCTTGATTCCGTCATGCAGTTTGAAGCGATCCAAAATTCCTTTGTAGACTACATATTGGGACGTCGTTTCTTCCGGCTTTGCATCGGCAGGGAGTTCAACAGACCGTTGAGTCAGTTCAGCGGATCTTGGTGCGATCGATTCAGGAGTAGTAACTGGCGGGGTCAAATTTGGAGCGGATCGGGTGTCAGATCGTTGCTGCTGGTCTGAAGGGAATGTTACAGTACCTAGAGAGGTCGTTACGCCACTGTTCGACTGATTGCTTTGATTAACCTGGTTTTGGCTTGATTGATTGCTTTGATTAGTCTGGTTTTGGCTTGATTGATTTGAAGGTGTCGTATCGCCTGTTTGACTGAAAGGAACACCAGGCGTACTCGACAAACCAGTGGTACTGCTGCCTGACGAACCGGAAACGGTTACAGAGGCTGCTACCGCTGCCCCCTTGCTGTTTATCATGTTGACAGTAGCCGATGTGATGCCGCCTGTTCCTGTTCTATCAGCAAAAGATATGGTAGCAATCTGGCCATTTCGTGAAACAGCGGGACTGCAGATGATGGCTATTCTGATACTACCGGGGTTATTAGTATTTGCAGCTAGCATTGCACTCGACACAACTTCTCCTTTTGCAACTGAAGGAGATGAAAGCGATGCAGAATCGTATGTAATATCGAGTTGAATGCCGCCGACGTCATCCATCGCAGAACCCTGAATGGAATATGACCGGTCACCGTTTGCAGTAATATTCAGATGGGCTGCAAAAGCAGAAGCAGAGCAAAACAATACCGCAAACAGTGCGACTGAAAGTGGTTTCCGTAACGACAATATGTTCATTCGATGTTCCTTATACGTACTGTAAAATGACTGTTTATTGGCGCAAATCTACTACACTTTCACCGTTGATGCAATTACGGAAGATCCTTCTGCCTCTTACCACTTTATCTTGCCATATAATTATGATAGAACATCGTAGAGTTAACTAACAGGCGATATGACAAGGAAGTTACCATGAAAAAGACCGTATATGATGTTCTGATAATTGGTGGTGGCCCAGCAGGTCTGTCAACAGCATATCTGTGCAATAAACATGGTCTCTCCTACCTGGTACTTGAATCAGGAAAAACTGTCCTCCAGGGGATTTCCAACAGTTATCCCGAAGGAAAGCTGGTATACGCCTCTAAACCTAAAGACGCTCCGATGCCGTTCATGGTCGATGAATTGCGACCGCCGGACAAACCGGTAACCGTGGAAAACTACCTGCAGTATGTTCAGCATTTTGTTCAGCATGAGAATCTTCTCGTCCAGACAGAAGTCGATTTCGAAGACATCAAGGACGAGCGGGACGGGTTGAGTGTTATTACGTCAAAAGGTAATTTTAAGGGGAAAAAAGTTGTCCTTTCCTTTGGCAGCAACATTCCACGCGAACTCACCGTATATGGTGATGCCAAGATGGTTGCGAAAAGTCTCGATGATGCCAGTAAATATGTCGGGATAAAAACTCTGGTTATTGGTGGTGGCAATACTGCTGCTGACGTGATCATCAATATTCTGAAAGCAAAGCGTGAGGCAAATGACACTCACCCGGTCTTCTGGGCGCATAAGGCCGAAATATTTGACGTTAATAAAGAGACGGCTCAAAGGCTTGGAGAAGAGATCTTGCTGGGTGGAAATATCAGATTATTGCTTGGAGCAACGCCACGTATCGGAGAGATAGATCATGAGGGTGTGGATCGACTGGTCATACGGATCAATGAGTTTAAGCAAGCCGACGGTATCGACCTCTATCATGCCCTCAGCTTTCCGATGCAGAATGTAATCGCCTGTATCGGCTCACAGGGTCCGGTGCCAATTTTCGATAAACTGAATATTCAGAGCATTGCCTGTACCGCCGGTGTCTGCAAGATTGCCAAAGAGGGCGAACGACTGATACTGCTCTCGGCAGAGTTTGAATCTACACGTAAAGGCGTGTATGTCATAGGAGGGGCTATCTCTCCCTCATACATGAAGATAAATGAAGGATCAATTTCTGAGGAACGCCATCCAAATCTCATCTACACCGCCATCAATGACGCGTATTATGTAGTTGAGGCTATCCGGGCTAAACTTGGTAACTGATTCTGTAGATATATTCAAAAACCTGCATTACATGTTTTCTTTGTACGCCTTGTAATCGACTACATGAATATCTTCCTTGATCGACGTTACCCCTTTTACTGATTTGATTATCGCAATAGCTGCAGTTTTTTGAGCCTCAGAGACTATATAGCCACTGATTGATACGGCTCCCTTAGTGGCTGCAATTGTAAATGGGCGGTAATCCTCAAGGACGGGGGCATTCAAAAGGGCAGTTTCAATCTTCTTGGACAAAATAATATTGTCAATAATCTCAACCGCTGATTTTTCCGACTCTTTAATGGCAGGTTCTTTGGCTGAAGCAATAATGCATTCCAAAATAGTTGCCTCTGAAAAACGTGAGGTGTTAAAAACCAGATCATAGTTATTGGGATCGCGCCAGTCCCGGTCAAAATAGAAGTGAATGAAACCGCCCCTTTGAAGATCACTGCGACGTATCAGCGATCGAGCCATGTCCGGGTCGATCCATTCCCGCTCAGCAAACCGCTCCACCCGCTCTTCAAAATCGGCAATAAAACGGAGGCGGAGGACGTTTCTGCAATCGGTCAGCAAATCCTGGCCTCCACGACCATAAATAACGACATTGCCTTTACGGGCGAGGTCAAGAATTATCAGTCCAATAACATTGAGGGCTGCAGCACGCTTGCGATCATCTGCGGTAACGTAGGAGGGCGGCTTCTCATCTACCATCTGAAGCGTTTCAGGAGTCAGACCGTATTTTGCTGCGAGTGATTTAATTCGAGGTCCGTCAATAAGGGTATATTTAAGCCTCTGAGCAACATCTGAGGCAATCTGATAGGCTCCGGTGCCCATTTCGCGTGATACAGTGATAATTGCCATTTACCAGCCTCCACAATAGAATGATTCGGTTTAGTCGCTTATAGCATGTAATATTTTTGTATACAAGCCGATCGTTAAAAATATCCACTAACTATTCAAGATCGACATTTACCGTTACAACCAGCCTGCGAAGTGCGCCACCCTCCCCTATTGTCAATGGTATCCGGATAGTTCCCCCCTCTTCAATAACCTCACGGGATAGAAGTTTAACCTTCGGGGAATCATCGGAAGGTGGTTCGCTCTGCAGGGAATTCTCTTTCTGTCCAGACGGTTCCATCCTTTCAATTTTCACAGATGACTCGTCGCCGGATGTAACGCGGTCAAGAATCTGGCGGGAAAGTGTCGTCAAAGCCTCCAGCACACCTTCTCCGTTTGCCGCGTTAGTCAGACAGGTTGAAAGGGAAGAAAGATCAAGAGCCGCGGTAATCTGTACCACCTCATCCGGCAGAATTTCCCGGGTAGAGCTATTAAGCTGGAGAACAGCAGGTGTGTCGTGAAGACCGACTCCGTATGCAGAGAGAAAGTCTCGCAAATGCGCTACGCTTTGGCTGGTTTCAGCAGCATTAATTACGGTCGGGTCAATCATAATAATAATTCCGTCAGTACCCTTAAGCGTCATTTTCCAGGTTGCTGGATTAGTCACCATTCCGGTCAATGTGTATATATGCAGACGGAGGCGATATCCGTTCGGCAGGGCGGTTTCAAACGGACTGAAATCAAAAAACAGCAGATTGTCAGCGCCTGCAGGAACACTTTTCAACTCCCCGCGCAGGTAAGGTTTTATCCGCGAATAAATATAAGCAAGCACTGTGCCCTTGCCGCTTTTTGCAGGGCCGAAATAGACGATTTTAGCGTTGATCTCTTTTTTTGCGTGATTAACCAGTGCCATAACAGACTCCCTGTCTACCTTTTCTTGTTTACCAGAAGCCGTTTTGCCATTGTTGAAATTACAGTCGCGATATTTTTGCTTTTGGCAATCTGCGCCAGATCCTTAATATCCATCGTGGCCAGGTATCTGCTGGCATTCTGAACCGGCGTACGGTTGTTCTCTATCAGGGCTTTTCTGATTTTGTAGTTTTTTATCCATTCCTTGTTGGCGCAGATCAGTCGCATGATCTCATCATTCTGGATGCCGGACTTGACAAGTGTCAGAATTTCCGACTCGGTAATGCGGGGATTTTTGACAACACTTCCTGAAACCAGTTTGTTAGAATCCTTGACAAGGATGGAGCGCCACTCCTTGTCACCGGAAAGCGCCATCTTAATTTTTTCAGCAATTCCCATAAGTTGCGCCATTTTATACTTACTGAGAAACTGCTCATCCTCTTCATTGACCTGATCCTCAGAATCCGTATCCGATTCATCAATTGGCACATCATTCTCATCAACCTCTGGTGATAAGGAACTTTCAGAAACCGGGGATGAGACGGGATAATTGTGACAGAGAGTACTAAGGGTGTGGAGGATATGCGGGTGAGGATTTGGTGACTCGATAAAAGCTGAAATTACCTCCACCGGCAGGCTTTTCAGAGAGGCGAACGCAGATGAATGAACTGCGGGCTCGGCATCTTTCGACAGACAGAAAAGAAGCATAACTCTATCAGTATCCGACATGCTCTCCGCTGCAGTGCAGCCAGCAAGCCTGCTCTCCAGTGGTGTCCCCTGTCGCACGTAAGCCGCCACGACAGGGGACAAGGTTAATTTTATTTTTTCTGACATTGGATCGCTTGTTGCTGGGAAATAGATACTTTCAAGCCGATGCTTTGTAATTTTCCACGGGCTGCGTCAGCAGCTTTCCTGCTGGCAAACGGCCCGACAGAAAGCGTCATGGTGGGTATGGCAATATCAACAGATTTAAGCGTTGTCGCATAACCTGCTTCCTTAAGGCGCACTGATTCAGCGGTTGCTGCTACTTTATTAACATACGACCCGGCGTACAGTAAAAATTTACCCCCCTGTTCAATGACAAAAGCATCTGATGTAAGACGCTGCAGTTTTTCAAGAGTTGACGCTGCAGAAGATCTATCCTTGAACTCAGATACAAACAGACGGTTCATTGCCGATTTTTTACGACTTCCCGGCTTGACTATCGGCGCAAACCCTGACTTCCGTACTCTGCCCAAATCGGTAGACAGTGCCTCTTCCAATATGTAATCTCCGACAATAATCGACCATGAGCGCCCATCAGAAGACTTTTTATCGCTACTCTTTGCAGCAGCAACTTTTTTCGTCTTTTTCTCGGCAGCGGTTGCCGGTTGTGGCAACTTTTCTGCCGGTTTTACTACCGCACTCTTATTGCTTTCTTCTTTTGGCTTCGGTGCAGAAGGCGTCGGAGCGACTTTGACAGGCGATACAACTGCCGGCACTGCCGCAGGCCGGACTGCAGGAGGAGGAGGAGGTGGTGCAACCGGTTTTACCGCAGAAGCGGTCGAAGCGACAACAGATGGAACAGCCGGTTTTGGAGAAGCGCCCTCTTTCGGTTTCGCCATTTCAGCGTCGCGAGGCGGCAGTGGCATTTTGACAATCTGCGGTAGAGCAGCAGATGCTTCAACAGTTTTTTTAGCTTCCTGCGGTTTGATCAATCCGGTGAAAAAATAGAGGTAAGCAAAACCGCCGATCAGAATAAACAGAAGGAGTACGAGCGCACCTTGCTTCTTTTTCTCAGCGGGAACTTCACGATGAGAATTTTTTGGTTCGCTGCTAAATTTTATATCCATAAAATGCCTCCAGAACCGCTTAATTGAGGGGAGTGAGTTTACTTCTTTTCCGCCAGAGCTTCTGCCACTATTTTTTGGGAAAGATGTGAAGGCACCTCTTCATAATGAGAAAACTCCGTGCTGAACAGACCCCGATCACTGGTCATGGACTTAAGATCGTTGGAATACGCTAGCACCTCAGACATCGGAACAATTGCGCGGATAATCTGTGAATTTGCTTTCGGCTCCACGCCGACAACCTTGCCACGCCTTGAGTTGAGATCACCAATCACGTCACCCATGTTTTCATCAGGCACGGTTATTTTCATGTTCACGATCGGCTCAAGCAGAACAGGTTTGCACAGTTCCATAGCTTTTTTGAATGCCATAGAACCGGCCACTTTGAATGCCATTTCTGAAGAGTCTACGGTGTGAAAAGAGCCGTCATAGAGAGCAACTCTGAAATCTACAACCGGATAGCCTGCAAGAAAGCCTTCCACACTGGCTTCCTGAATCCCCTTGTCAACGGCAGGTATATACTGGCGAGGAATAACACCGCCGACAACTTTATCATCAAAAATATACCCCTCGCCACGACCTGTCGGAGCCATTTCTATCCAGCAGTCACCATACTGACCGCGCCCTCCCGACTGCTTCTTATATTTCCCCTGCACCTTGGCTGTGCCGCGAATAGTCTCAAAATAGGGCACCTTCGGCGTTTTAAGGAGCACCTCGACACCAAATTTGCGCTTCATCTTTTCAACGATGACCTCCAGATGAACCTGCCCCATCCCGGAAATAATAAACTCTTTTGTCAGAGTGTCGCGGTGAGACTCCAGGGTAGGTTCTTCTTCGATCATGCGGTGCAGAGCATTGTGAATCTTGTCTTCGTCCGCTTTGGTCTTCGGCTCTATGGCATACGATATTACCGGCAGTAACTGTTTTGCAGGTTCATAGATAATCGGTTTGGCCGGATCACAGAGAGTATCGCCAGTGACGGTCTCTTTAAGCTTCGCTACAGCGACGATATCACCGGCAACCGCCTGTTTGATCGGGTGCTGTTTCTTCCCCTCAAGTTCGTAAATCTGGCCGATCCGCTCTTCAACACCTTTTGTGGAGTTATATATCGTTGAATCAGAGTTAAGGACACCGGAGTAAACCCGGAAAATGGTGATCTTGCCGGTATATGGGTCGGAGGTAGTCTTGAAAACGAGCGCCGAGAAAGGTTCCTTCTCATCCGGAGCGCGCTCTATTGTCTGTTCTGTCTTTGGATTGATACCGGACGCTTTGGTGCGATCCAGCGGCGATGGAAGGTATGCACAGATGGCATCAAGTAGATGGGCAACGCCGATGTTTGAAGTTGCCGAACCGCAGAGGACAGGGGTAAATGTATTGCGCATCGTGCCGACACGTATGCCGTCAATAATCTCATCAGTTGTAAGATCACCATTTTCAAGATATTTTTCCGTGAGTGCATCGTATGCCTCGGCAACTGTCTCAATCATCTGTTCACGAAGACGCGCCGCTTCTTCAGCATAGTCGGCAGGGATAGCCCCTTCACTGAATTTTCCCGATCCGTCTTTGGCATAAAAATAGGCTTTCATAGTTATCAGATCGATAACCCCTTCAAAGGCAGCTTCAATGCCAATCGGCATCTGAATAGCTACTCCGCGGGCTCCCAGCATTTTTTCCATATCATCAATCGCCCGCAGGAAGCTGGCTCGCTCGCGGTCAAGTTTATTGACGAAAGCGATGCGCGGGATTTCAAAGTCATTCGCCCACCCCCAGATTTCCTCCGTCTGTGCTTTTACCCCGGATATTGCGGAAAGAATAACGACGGCGCAGTCCAGGGTGCGCATACAGGCGCGGGTGTCAGCAATGAAGTTGCCGTAACCGGGGGTGTCGACTATATGAATGGAGTGCCCCTTCCATTCACAATGGTCAAGCGCTGAGGTAATGGAGATTTTCCGTTTGATCTCTTCCGGTTCAAAGTCCATAGTTGACGTGCCGTCGTCAACGCGACCAAGTCGGTCGATCATCCCGGTGTCAAACAGTATTGCCTCGGAAAGCGATGTTTTGCCGGCACCACCATGCGCTACGATACCCAGGTTGCGGATCTTGCTTGTTTCTGACTGTCCCATAAATACTGCCTCCTTGCCTTCAATATGGATTTTACTCTCTGCTCAATGTTATTCAGCATCAAAGATTTCGTTCGTACAATATGCGTAAACCATCCAGAGTCAGGTTCTCATCGACCTCATCAATCGTTTCTGACTCAGGGGCGATTAAAGAAGCAAGCCCGCCGGTGGCAATAACCCTGAACTCTTCATCAGATTCTGTGCGAATACGCCCAACAATGCCATCCACCAACCCGACGTAGCCGAAAAATATTCCGGACTGCATCGAGTTGACGGTGTTCTTTGCGACGACCTTAGGTGGCCTGATTATGTCAATTCTCGGCAGTTTACTCGCCCGTTGAAAGAGCGCTTCCATTGAAATACCAATTCCTGGGGCGATTGCGCCGCCGCAGTATTCACCCTTGCCGCTCACATAATCAAAAGTTGTCGCCGTGCCAAAGTCTATAATCACCAGTGGACAGGCATATTTTTCAAAACCGGCGACGGAATTAACAATCCGGTCGACCCCGACTTCAAGCGGATTATCGTAATGTATCACCATTCCTGTTTTAATACCGGAACCGACAACAAGCGGCTTCAGCTTGAAAAAATCGTGGCAAATGGCCTCCATCACACCGGTCAAAGGGGGAACTACCGAGGCGATAATAGAAGCCGTAACCCCGGAAAATCCAAGCCCTGCCTGATTAAACAGAGTATGAAGCAGTACAGCATATTCGTCCGAGGTGCGGGATTTGTCGGTCGAAAGCCGCCAACTGCGGAGCAGCAGCTTACCATCATACATACCAAGGACTATGTTGCTGTTGCCGACGTCAATAACGAGAAGCATTTCAGATTACCCTCAAATCTCCGGAGATAACCCGGTGCAGTACTTCATCGTCTGTTCTAAGCAGCAGCGCCCCATCCGCATCAATGCCGATAAACATACCGCCGGTACATTCAGTGCCGGAGTCGCTCACTATGACCTGACGCCCGTTGGCATTGCAGCGGCGCTGCCACTCTTCGCGAACCGGACCGAATCCGTGAAGCTGAAAATCTCTGTAGAGCCGATCAAGTTCGTTCAGCATCGCACTTGCAAAGCGAGACCTGTCAACTCGTCTGCCGGATTCCAGAAGCAGAGACGTGGCCGGGTGGCGCAGGTCGTCAGGGAACTCTCCGGCGGTCATATTCAGATTAACGCCAATGCCGAGGATCACAAAATTGATGCCATCAGTTTCCGCACTCATTTCATTCAGCAGGCCAGCCACTTTTTTTCCAGCTATCAGAACGTCGTTGGGCCATTTTATTTCAGGGGTCAGGTCAGTTGTCTTCTCAATCGCCCTGGCAACCGCCACCGAAGAGAGAAAGGTCAGTTGCGGCGCTTCGTTCGGCATAATTGCGGGACGTAACACAACAGAACAGTAGAGATTGACCCCAGCAGGTGAAGCCCATATTCTGCCGCGCCGCCCTTTCCCGCCGGTCTGAGCATCGGCAAGAACCACCGTACCCTCAACGGCTCCCTCTTCAGCCAGTCGAAAGGCGTCAGCGTTGGTCGAAGCAGTCAGTTGCAAAAACTCAAGATGACGACCGATTGTTACGCTGTCAAGCTGAGCCGACACCTCGTGCGGATTGATGACATCAGGAGAGGAGATGAGCCGATAGCCTCGTGACGGCACAGCTTCGATGCCATATCCCATGTTCCGCAGTGAAGTTATCTGCTTCCAGACGGCTGTCCGCGACACTCCTAGTTCTCTACTCAGGAACTCACCTGATATAAAGCCGGTTTCAGTACGGAACAGGCGCAAAATTGTGCCGGCTTTTGGGTGCATCTGTTACCTCATGAGCTTAGGCTTGTAACACATATTATTTAAGGGGGGCAAGCTGCAATCATAAGATGCCGTTGAACGAGTTCAGTATAGCTTTTAAGAAAATGTATTGGTAGTTTCGCCAGCTTTTAATGCAAATCCCCCTCAATCCCCCTTTAAAAAGGGGGAGGTTATTAATTCCGCCCTTCAGAAAGCGGGAGGTTTTTAGTTCCCCCCTTCAGAAAGGGGGGTTAGGGGGGATTTGCTTTTGACTGCGACAAAAGTAAAAATCATACTGCAACAGCCATAATTTCCGCATATGAAACATTTTCAGGAATTACCAGGTTGTCCTCTCGCAATCCTTGCAGATGGAAACGTATCGCCTCATACATGTTAGTTTCGGTCTCTTCACGAGTTTTCCCTGTTGCAACACAACCTGGCAGAGTAGGAAAGCTGACGATCTTGTGGCAGATTGGAATAGCGGTCGATACCGATGATGACGGCGTAGGATTTGTTATAGAGCTTGACTTCGGCGCTCTGATTGGTGATCCGGTCTTTTTCGACAACGGTGAGACCACGGGTTTCTGCGGCGGTGACCGTTTGCACGGAGCACCCTGCGAGGATGAATATACTGATGAGAACAGCAAAAATATTGTGTAGTCGGCGGGAATTCTTAACAGCATTGATCTTACACATACTGTTCCTTTGAGTCAGCGTAGTCCGGTTTGGTTTTTGCTTATAGTCCCCCTCCTTCCTTTCAAGGAGTGGGGCTAACACCTTCTTTCAACAAGTCCTCTCGCCTAATCCAGCAACATCGAGATATCCATCGCCCGTGGCGAATGGGTTAATGCACCTACTGAAATAATATCTACACCGGTCTCGGCAATTTCCCTGACAGTTTCAAGGTTGACGCCGCCTGATGCCTCAACTTGAGCCCGTCCACCAATTGTGATAACGGCGGTACGCATTAAATCAAGGCTCATGTTGTCAAGCATTATGATGTCGGCTCCGGCTGAGAGGGCCTCATCAACCTGTGCCAGAGTCTCAGTCTCTATCTCAATTTTCAGCGTGTGCGGGATGTAGGCGCGAGCGCGGCGGATCGCTTCGGTTATCCCGCCAGCAGCGACAATATGGTTTTCCTTGATAAGAACGCCGTCATAAAGCCCGGTACGATGATTTCTGCCACCACCGACACGCACAGCATATTTTTCAAGCTGCCGCAGTCCGGGTGTCGTCTTGCGGGTGTCAACAATCCGCGCTTTTGTTCCGGCAACCGCCTCGACAAAAAGGGCTGTCAGTGTCGCGATGCCGCACATCCTCTGGAGCAGGTTGAGTGCAACTCTCTCACCCATCAACAACTGAGCCGCCTCTCCGTCGAGTGTCGCCAGCAGAGTTCCCGACAATGCTTTTTCGCCATCGTTCAGGCACGCTTTAAAGCTGATATCCGGGTCAAGTATGGTGAAAACCCGGGCGGCGGTCGCAATTCCTGCCACAACCAGAGCTTCTTTTGCAATCAACCTCGCAGAAGCGGGGCGCTTTCCCGGGACTACCGCAAGCGTAGTGATATCACCGGTATGGATGTCTTCAAGCAGAGCCTGTTCAATCAGGCGGTCAATCATAATCATTTTCGTCACCAGAGCTTAAAAGTATTTTCATCTATAGAACAGCATATAGATTTCACGTGGGGTATCATTTGCGGCAAATGCTGCAGAGTCCATATATTTCCATTTTATGGCTTTTAATCTGAAAACCGTGACGAGCGGCAATTTCTTTCTGTAGTTTTTCGATGGTTTCGTCTTCAAATTCTACAATGGAATTACAGCCTGTGCAAACCAGATGGTCATGATGTTCGCCGGTCATAACATGTTCATAACGGGTCTGGCCGTCATGGAGCAGGATTTCGCGAGCCAGGCCAGCCTCTGTAAACAGCTTGAGCGTGCGGTAGACCGTCGCATGGCCGATGCCCTGATTGCTTGATTTAATCTTAAGGTAGAGCTCTTCGACACTGACGTGCTGATGTGTGGAAAGGAATATATCGAGGATAATATCACGTTGTCGGGTGGAACGAAGACCTCTGGAAGCAGCAAAGTCGTTAAACATCATCTTTTTTTTAAGAATCATTCCCACCCCTTATTGCTATTGTTATATGACCACTCCATCGTCTAACTAAATGTTAATTTCATCTCCTTCACGAGCCAATCTGATATCGAGTTTGCTTGAGTCGATTTCATGACGAGCCACCGCTTCGGCAAATACTTTTTCCAATGCATCGTCACTTCGAGTTGGTTCGTGGTGAGTGCAATAGAGGATTTTTGTATCCACATCCTCAGCCAGCTTAATACTGCTGTCAAACGTACCGTGTCCCCAGCCTTTTTTTAGCGGATATTCCTCCTGGGTATAGGCAGAATCTGCAATAAGTACATCCACCCCGCTGACGGCCTTTACTATCGACTGGTACTGAAGCTCAATTAATGTTTGATATTCTTCAAAGCCATCTTCTCCCGGTTCATATATATTGTTATGTGGTTCATGATCACCGGTGAAAAATACCGACTTGCCATTGCAGTCAATGCGGTAACCATGATTGACTACCGGGTGGTTGAGCAGAATGGGGGTGATAACGGCTGACCCCACCTCCACAGGCTCATATGGCATGACAGTAAAGTACTCAATAGGTGTTTTCGTCTCTGCCTCACGCACCGGAAAGTAATTGTACTGCATCTGGACATTAATAATTCTCTCAGGCCCTTCGCCGGTAATAGGATCGAATGATGCATAGAGCTTAACTCGATTCCCCGGTATGTAGAGGGGTATAAAAAACGGCAATCCATGAATGTGATCCCAATGACTGTGGGTGTTGAATATATTTACAGTTACAGGAAGTTCCTTTAACAGTGATTGCGACAAAGGAAATATCCCGCTGCCGCCATCCAGAATGATAATCTCGTTGTTGTCTGTGCGAATCTCAATGCAAGTGGTATTGCCGCCATAGCGTATCGTGCCAAGTCCTGGTGAGGGAATTGAACCACGCACACCCCAGAATTTTATTTTCATGTATTCACCTCTTTATTGACATTTGCATATGATTCTGCCTCGATGACCACTTTCGAGATATCTCCCAGATTTGCAATAATCTCATCAATGTTGCCACCGAAGCGCTTGACCAAACCTGGCGGCATTTCTTCCACAACGGCGTTACCGCTGTCACCCAGAGACAATTTGTTACTGATCAAGTTGGCTACAAAAAGGCAACTCAGCATCGTGTTCTGGGGTGAAATTTCGCCGTGATGTTGGCGAATGGTGGAAGAGAGCGATTTTGAAAGTTGCCATTTTTCTGCCAGCATTGCACCGACAATGGAATGGTCGGCACCGATTATCTGCTCCTCGGCGATATGTAACGAGGTGTTATTCTCCCTGCTGAGAGTAAGTGCCTCCTTAAATTCAGCAGGCATAAACTGGGCGAACACTACTTTGCCAAAATCATGCAGGAGTCCGGCGATATGACAATCAGAAGGATCAGTGGCGCCGTTATCATATTTCTGGCATAACATGCGGGCAAGACCAGCAGTTGTAAGGGAGTGCATAAGGTAGTTCTGAATATCAAACCCGGCGTCATTATGCGTAGGCAGAACTCCAACGGTAGCGAAAGACAAAGCCATGTTCTTTATTGTGTTAATACCAAGACAGACTACGCAATGATGCACCGTGGAAATCGGATTGGGAAAGCTATAGTACGCTGAATTCAGAATACGCAGCAATTTTATCGTCATTACCGGGTCGTTCTCGAGCACCGTCACCAATTCCTTAGGCTTGCAGTTGATGTCACGGGTGATTTCCAGAATACGTTGTACGCTCTTGGAGAATCCAGGCATCTTTTCAACGGCGGCAGACAACTTCTTGGTAAGTTCGCTTGATATTTCAGTCATCAGAATCCACCCACATTACAAAATGATTTTTCATTTTTCTGCGAGGGGTATGCCCTGCGCAGGTTAAGCAGTTGACCTAAAACATACATGGTGATATTCTCCCAAAAAACTTGAATGGCAATAATCAAGGGGATTCCGCCTGTAGCTTCTAGTATCCTATCTGAGAAATATATCCATCGCCGTTGTTTATATATCTTGGTCATTTATAAATTCAACTGTTTTATGTAAAAAATGTATTATTTAAATTCCAGGGACCAAAATTTCAGTGGAGAGCTATGAAAATCATCAACGCAATCACTCCGGATACCCAATTCATCTCACTTGAATACTTTCCACCAAAAACACGCGAAGACTGGCCGGTTTTTTTCAGAACTGTGCAGCGACTCGCCGTTTTGAAACCGCTTTTTGCTTCGGTGACATACGGTGCCGGTGGAAGTACAAATGTTGATTCGCTTGAAATAGTCACCCGGATTCAACAGGAATATGGCATTGAAACAATGGCACATTTGACATGTCTTGGCTCAAATACCAGCGAGGTCAACCGTTTTCTAAATAATCTGGCGGCGGCTGGCGTCAGTAACGTTCTCGCATTGCGCGGTGACCTGCCTCAAGATGGCTCTGTCGAGACCCCCCTCCCCTCCCCGCTGCAATATGCGTCAGATCTTGTCAGCCTGATCAGGTCTTCATTCCCGACCATGGGGATCGGAGTTGCGGGATACCCGGAAGTTCACCAAGAAGCAGCAACTCCGGAGGAGGATCTCTCATATTTGAAGCTGAAATTTGAGAGAGGCGCGGAGTTTGCCATCACACAATTATTCTTTGATAACAACCTGTATCATGCTTTTGTGAAACGGGCTCAAGCGGCGGGAGTAACCAAACCGATCATCCCGGGTATTCTGCCGGTCGTCAGCCTGAAGGTCATTAAACGCATTGTTTCCCTCTGTGGCGCGACCATTCCGGCAGATTTTTTTGCCGAACTGGAACAGGCTGATCAGATGGGAGGAGCCGCTGCGGTTCAAAAAGTCGGCGTTGCCCACGCCCGGCGCCAGATCCGTGAACTTCTGGAAACCGGAGTGCCGGGAGTGCACATTTACACTCTGAACCGGGCAGAAGTGGTGTTGGAGCTGGTAGAGGGGTTACATCTCATGTAGGGATCATCTCTGGTGAGGGGTCACTCTTGCTCCCTACCGTTTTCTACTTTTCTTTTTAACCATAGCCGGTTCAGCATTTTTGTTATGATACCCGCAATCACGCGGGAGCCAACGCAGACTCCGCACCAGCTCCGGTGTCAGTTGAACACAACTCGGATTGATCTCAAAACGTCGCCCATAAATCTTGCAGCGGCGACTATCAATATCAAGAAAGCGACAGGCAGACTGCATATAGAAGATATTGCCCCGCTGATCTTCTATTTTTTCAAAACAGCAGCTTCCGCACTGTTTGCAGCGGCTGTCCCAATCCGTCGCTTCCGGCAAACAATCAGCCATCGTTTATTTTTTACCTCGTTGATTTTTCGGTCGTACCATATCGGCCAGCGTTCCCATACCTTTTGCGGCATTATCACTCTGACGGCGAAATTCTGATAAAGTAGCTTCCTCTTCCGCAGCGGCGCGGGCGGGGCCTGCCAGAGCCAGAGAGAGGCGGCGATTGTCGCGGTCGATACTCTCAATTTTAACCTCGAGCTGCTCACCCTCTTTAACAACCTCACGCGGGTGGTTAATACGCTTGCCTGATCCCAGTTTAGATATATGCAGCAGACCGTCAACACCATCACTCAAGGTTACGAAGGCACCAAATGTATCCAACCGTGCTACGGTGCCGGTGTGGAACGAACCTTCCGGAAAACTTGCCTGAACCTGATCCCACGGATCGGCGATGGTGTCCTTGATACTGAGGGAAATTCGATCCTTTTCCGTGTCGATTGATTTGATGACGACTTTCAACTGCTGGCCGAGACTCAATACCTCGCGAACATCTTTTACCCGGCTCCAGGCGATTTCAGATACCGGAATCAGTCCTTCCAGTCCGCCAATATCGACAAACGCGCCGTAATCCTGCAGTGAGGTTACTGTGCCGGTCACCGTCATCCCAACGGTTATCCCAGCCTGCGCCTCGTCTTTCAGACGACGCTGTTCCTCTTCGAGCAGGGTGCGGCGGGAAACAACGATGTTGCGGCCATTTTCTGCGTATTCGCTGATCTGAAACGTTAACCGGGTACCGATGAGCGCCTCAGGGTTCTCAACACGACGGAGTGAGATCTGAGAATAGGGACAAAATGCCCGTACAGCTCCCCCCAGCTTAATTTCATAGCCCCCTTTGATCTCTTTTTCAACAACACCCTCCACCGGCACGCCAGCCTGCCACGCCTGCTCAAGTTGCGCAGTGCCGCCACCACTTGAAGCGCCTCCGCCGATTCTGCTGGTGAAACGCATTTCTCCATTGCTGGACGAAAGGAAATATGCGGAGATAAAATCTCCCTCCTTGACGGTGACGTTGCCATCAATATCAAGAAATTCCTTCCGCTCTATAACCCCCTCCCCCTTCTGGCCGGTATCCATAAAGATCCATTCAGTGCCGATTTTCAGCACCGTTCCGGTCAGCTTCTGGCCAGGCTCGAGCCAACTCCTCCCCTGACTTCCGCTCTGCTTAAATAACTCGGCAAAATCACCACTTTCATCATCTGTTTCCTCAATCATATCATCGTCATCAATGTCATGCTTACTTTTCATTGGTGTATCGCTCCTCTGGGTAAATTTAAATATCAACAGACCTCTTAATCAGGTACATTCGACGCGGAACTATAACACAACCGATTTTATAATCAATTTATTCATGTGCTACAAAACCGGACATATTATGAACTTGTGACATGCTGTCGATAGATTCTTGCACTTTTCCAATTCATCACTATAATCGTTTCAAAATTAATAAACATCTACAGGAGGAATCACAATGCAATTAGTTTCTGCAGTTCTTGTTATATCGCTTATTTTTTCAACCTCGCTTGCACTGGGAGCAGATGCTGTGAAAAGTTCAGCAGAACATGTCAAGCAGCTTAATGGCCGCATTCTCAAGTCCAGTGTCGGCAAAACCGGCGAGTACGCCAAAGATTTGCTTGAAAATGCACATGCAAGTATCAACGCAGCACGGGCCGCTGTATCCGTTGGGGACGAAATACTTGCTCAACAAAAGCTTGAAGCAGCGGAACTACAGCTAACTCTCGCTGATGCCAAAGCTGCTGAAAAGGAGTTGGTTGAGCAGGTAGCGGTACGCCGCGTAGAGCTAAAGAGACTTGAAACACAGTTGGAGAAATATCGCCAGGGAGAGGGGTTCTAATATGCGGAATATTATAGTTTGTGGGGTCTGTAGCATACTGTGCCTGTCCGTTATCAACGTTTCTGCCGCTGAAAAAGGCAAGGCACTTATTCATATAGATGCAGCCCGTGTAGCCATTGAGGCGGCTACACCAAAAGTTGGTGACAATAAAGCAGCGACTGCTGATCTCGAACTGGCTCGTGCCTCGTTAAAGAAAGCCGAGGATGCCTATGAAAAAGGAAAACCCATGTTTGGAATGGGTGACATAAAACCCGAATTAGAACAGATTATCAAGCATTTTACCGGATTGACTGAACTGGCCGTCTCCCTTGCTGACACGCATCTGGCTAAAGCACGTGCCGAGGCAGAACTTGAACCGATTGAGAAGCAGTTGACAGTTGCAAAGGCAAAAGTTAAATTATTTGAAGACCGCAAAGCTGAAATAGAGCAGTTAAAAGTAGAGGCAGCCAAGTATCAGGCAGTAGCAAAAGAGCTGGAAACGCTGAAAGCAGACAAGGAAAAAATCACCGCTCGACTGGATGCACTCATTACAGACAAAAGTGATTTGGCTAAAAAAAATGAAGCTCTGACATCTGAGATTGCCCGGCTTTCCGCACTACGGGATACCCCTGAAACACCGAAGGCAAAACCCGCTGTAAAAAATGATGCCGCACCGGTTGCCACACCTGGAGTAGTCCCTCCTCCTGCACCCGCATTAACACCGCCCAAAGCGAAGCAGACTCCTGCCGCTATACCGATACCGCCTGCCGAAACAAAAACTGAGCAGGTTCCAATAGTGCCACCTAATGCCGCACCGACAGGCATTCCTGCCGAAGCAAAATTGCAGACTCCTGTAAAAGAGCAGCCTGCCCCCACAACTGCTACTTCAGATGCTCCAGCGGTTGAACCGAAAAAAACGACGCCATAAGTATTGCTGAACTCGCTTTAACTGGTGCCAATGTCCGCCTTAAGTTAATATTCTCTGTTGAGTAAGAGAGTGCAAGTTTATCGGAGTTGCAGTTGCCAGGGCGCTTAACATGACATGATCAGAAGTGAGTGTGACAGTTAAACGGGGAGTGGAGATTGTCAGCTGGAATCCGGCACTCAGGTGTAAGTTAGTTGACTAATCAAAAACGTCCTTTATCGGCTTTATCGGCTCGTGGTTTCAACCGGCTGGTAGGAACAGCACTCCATGGGTTGTCGGGCCAGGGGTGCTTTGGATATCGACCTTTCAGCTCTTTTTTAACCTGCTGATATTCACCGTCCCAAAATCCTGTCAAATCACGTGTCACCTGAATCGGCCTTCCCGCAGGCGAAAGTAGATGTAACAGTATAGGAATTCTGCCTCCGCAGACGGTTGGTCCGACTGCCAGACCAAACAGTTCCTGGAGTTTCACCGCCAGCACTGGAACTTCCTCTGAATAATCAATTCTGATCCTTGAACCGCTTGGCACAGAGAGGTGGGTCGGAGCCAGTTCGTCGAGTTCCCGCTGCTGACGGTAATTGAGGCTCTGCTTCAAAATAGCGGCAATGTCCAACTGTGCGGCTCTTTTTGCCGAGTTGACCCCGCCAAGATGCGGCCCAAGCCACTCCTCAAGCCTTACGGTCAAACCAGCATCAGAAAAGTCCGGCCAATCACGATCCGGAAAGGTTGAGCGGAGCAGCAGAAGGCGCCCCTGCATCTGGCATACCGCATCATTCATAGTCAGAAATGATAACCGCGCCGTCCGCAACGCCCCGATAACCACTGACAAAGACTGCGCTGCAGAAGGCACAACTGTTTCAGCAGTAAGTTCAATGCTCCCGAGCAGTTCCAGTCGTTTAGCAATTACGCGCCACTCACGATCATCCCAACTCACTTGAGTTTCAGATCGAATATGTCCTGAACGCTCCTCGCGGATAACTGTCTCTAAAATTTCGTGTGCAAGATGTATAACCGCCTCCGCCTGATTTCCAGCGTCCAACGCAACTGCAATAATATATTCCCCCGATCTGACCGCTGAGCGTTCTGAAAAACGTGCAGCGCGACCGCCGGTAAGCAGATAACTGGCACCGGACGACCTTCGGCGAGCAATTCGATCCGGATAGGCCGCCAGCAATAGCCGTGAAATGCGGTCATCTTCAGCGGAGAAATCAATTTCAGTATTGGAGAGACCCATAATGCACCGCAACTGACTCACCACCCGTTCAACATTTTTGACAGTCGAAAGATCCATGTTCCTGTCATTTTGTCTCGTCGTGCGACAATGTCTCAGCAGTTCCAACCGATCAGCAATGTCGGAGTGGCTCATCAGCGGCTGAGTCCCGGCAGGCGTTCGGAGGATATCCCGTTCCGAAAGAAGCGCAGCTATTTGGCACCCCAAACCGGGACAGTGAAGTTCACGGGAGCGAAGCAACAAACGGCCAAGACGGGGGTGCAGCGGCAGACTGACAACCTCACGACCAAGAGCTGTAATCAGACCGGCTTCATCAAACAGATCCAGTTCGACCAGCAGACGTCTGGCTGATTCAACTGCAGTAGCAGGAGGTGCATCCAGCCAGGCGGGTTGCTGTGGATCGGTAATTCCCCACGCTGCCAGTTCCAATATGAGCTGTGACAGATCGGTGACGCAGATTTCCGGTGGCGTATGCGGAGCCATCGCATGCAGGGTATGCTGACTGTATAGACGATAGCAGACCCCGGGAGCGGTGCGCCCTCCCCTACCCGCCCGCTGTTCGGCCGAAGCACGCGACTCGCGAACAGTGACCAGTCGATTGAGGCCGTTGCCCGGATCAAACTGCAACCTTCGTGACATGCCGCTATCGATAACGACCCGGACACCTTCAATTGTTAAGCTGGTTTCGGCAATGCTGGTGGCCAGTACAATTTTTCGCTGCGCCCCCACCTGAATGATCTTCTGCTGCTCCATAATCGGCAGATCGCCATACAGTTGACAAACCTCGACATTGTGCTGAATGGCTCCGGCGGCGTCTAACCGGGTGGCACAAGCACGTATTTCACCGGAGCCGGGTAAAAAGGCCAGAATATCCCCCTCCGTTTCATTTAACGCCCTGATTATAGCCGCCGCCACTCGATCAGGAAGACGTATATGCCCCTTTTCTTCAACGTACTTCATCTCAACAGGAAAACAGCGCCCCACAGAACTGATCACCGGAGCGTTGTCAAGCATCCGGGAGAGCGGCTGAAGCTCAAGGGTTGCCGACATAACCAGGATTTTGAGCTCCGGCCTCAGTTGCTGAACTTCCCGACAGAGTACCAGACCGAGATCAGCGTGCAGGCTCCGTTCATGGAATTCGTCAAAAATAACCAAGGCAACACCTGACAACCAAGGATCATTCTGAATCCGGCGGGTCAGGATCCCCTCCGTGACTACCTCAATACGTGTGGATTGAGATATACAACTGTCGAAACGGATAGAGTAACCGATCCTCTGGCCGACCTCTTCGCCGCAACTTTTTGCCATCCAGCGGGCGGCAGATACAGCCGCGATTCGTCGTGGCTCCAGCATGATAATGCGACCCATCTCAGGAGTGATTATATCCAGGAGTGCCAACGGAACGCGGGTTGTTTTACCGGCTCCCGGAGGTGCGTGAAGAATAATATTCTTGTGAGATTTAAAAGAGTCCAGCAGGAGGGGAAGGATATCATCAATGGGGAGTCTGGACATTAGGGAAATAACTCCACTTAATCTTACTTTTCGTTATAAGCCGAATCCTCACCGGAAATATCACCGACAACCCACGCTTCAAGCAGAGTGTAGGTAACCGCAAGCACTACCGGTCCTATAAAGAGTCCGATGATGCCAAAAGCAAAGAGACCACCCAGCACGCCGGCAAAAATGAGAATCAGCGGAAGATCGGCTCCTTTTTTTATCAGAACCGGTCTTATAAAGTTGTCGATAGTACCGACGAAGAGCGTCCAGATAATCATGACGCTGCCCCAGAGAGTCTGGTTCTGCCAGAAAAGCCAGGCAATAGCGCAGACGAGTACCAGCGCCGGCCCTATCTGAGCCAGACAACAGATGAACATAACAGCAGTGAGCAGGGCGACGGCAGGCACCCCACTGACGGCCAGCCCGATTCCGCCAAGAACAGACTGGACGAGCGCGGTGACAACAACTCCGAGCGCAACACCACGGACGGCTTTTGCCGCAAGAACTGCGGCATCTTCTCCCTGCTGACCGGCGAGGCGCCGTGCAAACATCCGGACTCCGGCAGCGGCCTTCTCACCCGTAGAATAGAGGATTGCCGAGATAACCACGGTCAGAAGAAAATGGAGCATTATCTTCCCGAGATCTCCGGCTTTGTTACCAAACCATTTCAATGCGTTACCGGCATACGGAGTCAAATGCGCAGAAAGATCCGCAGGGCTGATTGCAGCCAACTGGCTCCATCTTTCGGTAAGCTTAGTACCGACAACTGGTATATTCTCAACCCAATCCGGTGGTGATGGCAAAGAGACCGTAGAAACAGTTTTGATTAAATCGACAATCTCGCCCGAACGATCAATGATCGTTATGGTTGAGACCAATAGCGGCGCAACGAACAGCATAAGCAGCAGCATAGTCATGAATATTACGGCCAGAGAGCGTTTACCACGCAAACCGGCTTCCACTTTCAACATAAGCGGCCAGGTGGTGATGACAATCATAGTGGCCCATATCAATGCGGTGACAAAGGGGCTTAGAATCCAGAGACAGACGGCAACCAGCATGGCGAAAAAGAGCAGCGCGACAATTGTACGGGTGATGTCTCGCGGTTGGGAAGAGATAGGCATTAATAATTCCTCTTGATGATTTTATGTGAGCAACGGCAGCAGAGTGTAGTTCTAATTCGCCGCTAGTTCCCTTCTCCCTCAGGAAGAAGGTGGCCGAAGGCCGGATGAAGGGGGAAGATGCAACATAGCCCAGCATTTCCCCCCTCACCCTAGCCCTCTCCCTCATGGAGAGGGGACTGTTTGGACGTCAAGCGGCGAATTCAATATTGCCCAATAACGGCACAACGCGCAGCGCCAAGCAGGGCTGTCCGTTCATTAAGAATAACCTGTACCGGGATATTCTCCAGCAGTGGGCTGAGACGCCCCTTGGCGCAGAAGGCCATCATGAATCCTGGTTCTTTCAGCCGGTCGATGATTTTTGGAGCAATACCGCCACCTAGATACATACCACCTGTGGCCAGTACGCGTAAGGAAACATTGCCCGCCTCTGCCCCGTAAAGCGAGACGAACAGATCGAGGGCCTGACCGCAAAGCTGGCACTCTCCGGCAAGAGCCGCCCCGGAAATAACCGCAGCCGGATCCTTCACGCGCATCGCCTTGGCGACCGTCGCGGTTTCTGGCAGGCGTCGTGCATCGCGCAGGAAACGATATATATTGCAAAGTCCTGGACCCGAGACGATTCGTTCGGTGCTGACCCTGCCATATTCGTCGCGCAGAAAGAGCAATAGCTCTGCCTCCAGTGCATTGCGAGGGGCGAAATCAGCGTGCCCCCCCTCGCTCGAAAGCGGCCGGTGGGTGGTGCCGTCCCAGTAGGCCAGAGCCTCTCCAAGCCCGGTACCTGCAGAGACTACGGCAATTGTGCCGGCAGGATCAGGAACACCGGGGTTAAGAACTATCAGGTCATCCGGCCCCAGAAGATCAATGCCGTAGGCATTGGCCTCAAGGTCGTTTAGCAACCGCACCGACCGTAGTCCGAGGATTCCGGCTAACAGAGCGGAGTCAACGCTCCAGGGGAGGTTGGGTGTTCTGACATGGCCATTGCGCACCGGGCCGGCAATGCCGAAACAGGCGCTCTCAGCAATCATGCCCTGCTCGGCGGCAAAAAGGGTGATGATCTCCTCCAGGCTCCCGCTCTCACGGCTCGGAAAGCGTTTCTCTACCACCGGTTCCAAAGCACCACCAGTAGTGTCAAAATAGGCGAGCCTTGTGGAAGTTCCACCGATGTCTCCTGCCAGGATCAGCATGCCATACCTCTCTTTCTGCGCTTTTGACTTTGATAATAGCGAATTTACTTTTTTTGGCAAGCCTCTTACTACTTTATTACAGAAGATTCTTAGTGCTATAATACGAGCATGCAACCAAAGAGTGATACCACAAAAGAAGTTACGCTTGAAAAATCCCCTTCAGGAACATGGGTTGTCCCGATCAAACCAGGACGTCAGCTTCAACCCTGGCAGCGCCTCTGGCTTATAACAGGGATAGTCTATCTTCTGGCGCTGGCAGGGTGCTATTACATGCTCATACCCAACCTGCAGCGTATTGATCGAACAATGGTTTTTGCAATTACCGAAGAAGTAAAGCGTTATGAAGGTATGGCCTTTGCCGGAGAGTCGCCATCGAAGATATTCGAGGCTGCAAGCGCTGAGGGATATGCCGCCTGGATAGCAAAGCTGAGAACCCGATACCGGATCGGTCCGGAGGGTAATGAGGGTTTTAACAGGGTTGAAAAGGAGTATCGCAATGCCATCTCCGACTTACCGGTAAAACGGAGCCTGGGCGCAATAATCTGCCTTATCGCCTGGATAATACCCATGACGCTCATGTATGCAGCCGGTCTGCTATTAAACTGGATCAGAAGAGGTAGAAGCCTTTAGATATCTCTGATGGCTCCGGAACAAGTTTTGTGTTCTGCATGAAGGTGTGCTATTTACAATAGTTGGCAGCACAGTTTACTAACAATGAGGTTTTCAAATGCGTTATATCAGTACGCGTGGCGGCATCGCTCCTATTACTTTCAAAGATGCCGTAATGATGGGACTTGCTTCAGATGGCGGGCTGCTTCTTCCACAATCGTATCCAACCGTTTCCGGAGAGCAACTTGAATCCTGGCGCAAACTTACCTATCAGGAACTTGCCTTTGAGGTTATCTCCCTCTATGTGGACGATATTCCAGCCGATGATCTGAAAACTCTGATAAATCGTTCATACTCCACCTTCACACACCCGGAAGTCACTCCGCTGATCAAAAAGAACGGCGTATATATTCTCGAACTGTTTCATGGCGTTACGCTGGCCTTTAAAGATGTAGCGCTGCAATTTCTCGGCAATCTGTTTGAATACATCCTGGCGGAACGCAAACAGACCATGAATATCATAGGGGCAACATCTGGTGATACCGGCAGCGCCGCCATCCATGGAGTTCGCGGGAAGAGCGGTATTTCCATCTTTATACTGCACCCATATGGCAAAACCTCTGCGGTTCAGGCACTGCAGATGACCTCTGTCACCGATGCCAACGTTCACAACATTGCGCTGCATGGAACATTCGATGACTGTCAGAATATGGTAAAACTGTTTTTCGGCGACCTGGAGTTTAAAGAGAAATATTCTCTCGGAGCGGTTAATTCGATCAACTGGGCGCGGGTTCTGGCTCAGGTGGTCTATTATTTTTACGCCTGGCTGCGGGTTACTGATACATCTACTGCGCCGGTTCATTTTTCAGTGCCGACCGGAAATTTTGGCGATATTTTTGCCGGATATGTTGCCAGGAGAATGGGTATGCCTGCTGACAAGCTGCTACTGGCAACAAATGAGAATAATATACTGACCCGCTGTATCAATTCATCCGACTATTCTCTGGGAGAGGTGGTTGCCACAGTTTCTCCGTCTATGGACATCCAGGTCGCATCCAATTTTGAGCGTTACCTGTTCCATCTTTTTGCAGGTAACGTTGACCGACTCAAAAGAGCATTTTCCGAACTAAAGGAGAATGGTTGCATTTCATTTACTCCGGATGAAATGACTCAGGTTCGCGTGGATTTTTGTTCGGCGTCAGTCGATCAGGACGCGACAGTCCGGACAATACGTGATTTTTATACAGAGACCGGCTATCTGCTCGATCCTCATACTGCAGTCGGTGTCAAAGCAGCTCTCGACCTGTTACCGCTAGATTCAGCGAGAATCTGCCTCGCTACGGCACACCCGGCGAAATTCAGTGAAACCGTGGAGCGGTCACTCGGATTTAAGCCACCCCCACCTGAATCGGTCAAAGAATTATATGGAAAACCTACAAGGTGCGAGATAATGGAGGCTGATATCGACAAGGTGCGTGAATTTTTCATCGCTCACGTAGGGTAAATTCCCTCGCTATGTCAGAAAAGCGGAATATAGCCAGAGCTGCCGGAATTCTTGGAAGCGCCACGACACTGTCACGTATTATGGGCATGGTTCGTGATATGGTCGTTTCCCGGCTATTCGGCGCCGGACTGGCAACAGATGCGTTTTTTGCCGCTTTTCAGATTCCCAACATGCTGCGGCGTTTTTTCGCCGAGGGTGCCCTGACTTCGGCCTTCATTCCAACATTTTCAGAGACTCTTCACCTGCGTGGAGACGAAAAAGCCCGCGAACTTGCCAATACCTGCTTTACCCTCCTGACCATAGTCATGGCGACTATCACGCTGCTCGGCATCATCTTCTCGCCCGCCATTGTTGCTTGCATGTTTCCCGGTTTCACGTCTGTGCCGGGAAAATTTGAACTGACAGTGCTGCTCAACCGCCTGATGTTCCCCTACATATTTTTTATCAGCCTGGTTGCACTCTGCATGGGGATCCTCAACACGTTGCGACACTTCTTTACCCCCGCCATTTCAACGGTATTTCTGAATATTTCCATGATACTGGCCGCACTTTGTCTGCGTGGTTTCTTTGAGGTTCCAATCACCGCGCTTGCTGTTGGCGTCCTTATCGGTGGCTGCATCCAGTTGATAATGCAGTTGCCGGTTCTCTGGAATAAAGGTTTTGCTCTCAAGCCGGATTTTAACTTCAATACTCCTGAAATCCGCAGCATTGCCCTGCTGATGCTGCCGTCTCTCTTCGGGGTAGGTGTCTATTACCTGAACATAACTGTCAGCGCTATTTTGGCTTCACTGCTTCCTCAGGGGAGCGTCTCGTATCTATACTATGCTCAACGATTGTTCGAGTTTCCACAGGGTATTTTTACGGTGTCGGTGGCGCAGGCGGTTCTCCCTTCGATGAGCAGACAGGCAGCAGAGGGTGATATTGTCGGCATGAAAGAGACGCTCTCTTTTGGTGTGCGCCTGATGCTGTTTATCACTATTCCTGCCATGGCCGGCTTGATGGTCTGTTCAACGCCCATATTCAGCCTGATATTTATGGGAGGCGAGTTTGATTACAGTACTGTTGTCAATTCTGCCACTGCGCTGCTTTACTATTCGGCCGGTCTCTCATTTGTAGCCTTAACCCGTGTGCTGGCACCGGTTTTTTATGCCCTCAAAGATACTAAAACCCCCGTATATGCTGCACTTATAGCCTTTATCATCAACTTTTGCGTGAGCCTTGCCCTGATGGGACCTCTCAAGCATGGCGGACTGGCTCTGGCAACGACCTTTTCGGCGTTCTGTAACATGCTGATGCTTATCTGGCTGCTGAGACGCAAGATCGGCTCATTTGGCGGGAGCGCCGTAATTGTGACGATGCTTAAATCTACGGCAGCGTCGCTTCCTATGGCGTTAATGGTATGGTATGGCTGCTCGTTTGCCGACTGGGCGCAAGATGGCCACAAAATGCTGAAAGGCGCCGTGTTAGGCGGGTCGATTATCTGTGGCGGTACGATATATCTCCTGCTGACAAAACTGTTAAAATCCGAAGAAGCGCTTGAAGCTCTGTCAATGCTGCGCAGAAAGTTGAAAGTATAATGGCAAAATACCACTCGCATTTTAAGACCATCTACGGCACCGGAATAGTTTCTGCCTCTGAACTTGGTGTAACCGCAGTAGAGTTGCCTGACATAAGCCTGACTGATAACGATTCGCATAAGGAACAAAATGCATTTGAACCCTCTGAAATATCAACCCATTCCGCTCTGCTGCTGCAGAAATATTTTCAGGGAGAGCGTACAGATTTCAGTGATATTCCGGTTGATATCCGGGCTCTTTCACCGTTTAGGCAAACGGTATTGAATATGATTCGTAAACTTGAGTTTGGTGAAATATGTTCATATAGCCAGGTAGCTGAGCTGTGTGGTTCTCCACGTTCTGCCAGAGCTGTCGGAGGGGCGCTCGCTTCCAATCCGATACCGGTTATCATCCCCTGTCATCGGATTGTAGCATCAAATGGACGCCTGACCGGTTTTTCAGCACCTGGTGGAGTGAACGCAAAAAAAGTGTTATTACGGTTGGAAGGTATTGAATTCAATGGGTTGCTGGTTGCTGCAAATCAGATGGTTATGCACAGAACTTCAGCCGATAAAAAAATATTATTTAGTCTCGAAAGTGCTTGACAGCGTAAGTCCGTATTTTTTCAGCATGTACTTGTAACATATTGATATTATGAATAATATCTGTTGTATAAAAAAATGGCATTTCGGATAAAACTCTTGCGATAATATCACTTTTGCCTATCATCAACACCGTTCTCCACAGGTTTTCCACATTTTTTGTGAATAAAAAAACAACTGAGTAATAACAGTTGGATCTGAGAAACCGATTAAGATTTACTATCGAGTTCAGCGCTTTTTGCTTTCTCCCAGAGCAGATCCATCTCTGCGAGTGTGGCGTTTTGCATCAGCACTCCCTGACGTAGAAGCTCAGTTTCAACGTAACCGAAACGCTTTTGAAAACGGGATATGGTTTTACGCAGCGCCTCTTCAGGATTGAGATGTAGAAACCTTCCCAGGTTCGTTATGGCAAAAAGCAGATCACCCAGCTCATCTTCCATTCGTGCCGGATTCCCACCAGCCCATGCTTCTTCAAATTCATGCAGTTCCTCCATAACCTTGGCGAATACCTGATCGGCATGTTCCCAGTCGAAGCCGACCCGCGAAGCTTTTTCACCTATTTTGTGTGCTTTCAGAAGAGCCGGGAGGTGATCAGGGACGCCGGAAAGGGCTGATTGCCGCTCAGAACCCTTTTCCAACTTTTTGATTTTTTCCCAGTTTTCAATCTGCGCATTGCTGTTCTCGATCTCAAAATCACCAAATACATGAGGGTGGCGACGGATCAATTTGTCGCAAAGAGTGTTGATGACATCATCAATAGAGAAGTCGCCCGCCTCCTCGGCAATTGCAGCGTGAAATATCGGCTGAAGGAGCAGATCCCCCAACTCTTCTTTGAGATGCATAGGTTTTTTTTCATCGATAGCTTCAATAACTTCGTAGGTTTCCTCAAGCAGATAGCGGGTAAGGCTCTCATGAGTCTGCTCCGCGTCCCAGGGACAACCACCCGGGGCACGGAGTCTGCGCATAATGGCAATGAGTTGTTCAAAAGTATGTGATGGGTTCATGGTAATTGCCATATCTGGACGCTTTACAAACGATTTAACCGTTTTTTATAGATAATATTCGTTCCCTGTATATAGCCTAAAGCATCCAAAAGCAGGTCTTCCTGCGGCTTTATAGGTGAAGTAGCTCCATCTTTCCTGACAAAGCTGAAATAATCAGCCTTTTTCTGTGGACCCAGTACCAGCAATTTGTCACCTTTAATATAGCCAAGCATCTGATATGTAGAGATAAAGGCTCTGTCTGTCCAAGGGTCTGAAGCAAGAATGTTTTTGCCGACAAATGCGCTGGTATACTTCATGTTAAGCAGGCCAAGTACTGTTGGAGCAACGTCGATCTGGCTCATCATCCGGTCAATTACCTTTGGTTTGATGAGTGAAGGGGCATAGATAAGGAGCGGAATTTCGTAATTTTTTACCGGCAGTGCAAGTTTTCTGGCACTGCCTGCACAATGGTCAGCGACAATGACGAATATGGTATCATGAAACCACGGCTTTTTTTTCGCTTCAGCCATGAGTCGTCCAATCGCATAATCTGCGTACTTTACACCACCATCCCGACCGGTATGGGACGGAATATCAATTTTACCCTCCGGATAGGTGAAGGGACGGTGATTCGATGTGGTCATAGCGACACTGAAAAAAGGCTTTTTATCTCTGTATGAAAGGTCGGCCTCTTTGATAACCTTCAAAAACAGATCCTCATCACAGACTCCCCAGGCGTTAGTAAAAGTCACCTCCTCTTTAGAGAAGTTCAGCCTGTCAATTGATTTAAAACCGTTATGTTCATAAAAATAATTCATGTTATCGAAATAGCCATGACCGGCATAGATAAACTTGTTATCGTAGCCTTTCTCCTTCATGACAGAACCCCATGAAACAAAGTTTTCATTATCAGGGCGTTTTACTACCGAAGTACCAGGCAACGGCGGCATTGAAATGGTTAGCGCCTCTAATCCACGTACCGTACGGGTTCCGGTTGCATACAGATGCGAGAAGAAAAGTGATTCTTCAGCCAGTTTATCCAGGTTCGGTGTAATGCCTGCGGTACTGCCGAATCCTGTCAGATATTCGGAGCTCAGACTTTCTTCAACAACCAGAATAATATTAAAGCGTTTTTCCACACCGCCAGGTTGAATAATCCGTGTGACGGAGAGGCTGTTCTTGTCAACAAAACGGCTCCCTTTTTCCTGTAACATGCTTTTTAATTGGGCAATAACCGCTGTCTCATCCTTGTTGACATAAAACTTGTTGAAATCGAGTTCATTATTTCTGAACGCGGAAAAGAGGCAATAAATGCCGTTTGCCGCAAGTTCGTTTACATAATTATTCGGGGATATCTGCGTAAGCGACAGATCGACTACAGCGAAAGAAAGCACCGGCAGGGAGAGAATTACAGCGCCAACCTTCAGGCGGCTACCAAATTTTGATGAATAGGAGAATGAACGTGAAAGGTGTTTCCTGAGCGATGGGAACAGTCCCAAATTAAGCAGCAGCAGAACAGCGAGAATAGTATTTACAGGGTAAGATTCTCGGATGTTGCGGACAACTTCGGTGGTATAAATCAGGTAATCAACGGCAATAAAATTGAAGCGAGTGGCAAATTCATCGAAAAAAGTATACTCCGCAACGACATTAAAAAGCATGAGATAGGTAATGGCAAAACCGGCTATGTACGAGCACCACCTGAACAACACACTGTTAAACATGCGGTCAGGGAGAAGCACTGCAATTATCGTTAACGGAAATGCACAATATGAAAAAGTTACACAATCAAAGAAAAATCCGACCGCATAAATTTTTAAGAGCTGAAAAAAATTCAGATCCAACTGCGGAATCGACTTTACCAACAGAATGGTCCGGGTTATCATCGAAAAGACGATTAAAACCTGCCAGAGTATGTATATCAAATTAAATCTGTTTTTTATCTGCATAAATCCATAATCCTTATATGTAACTGTCGTCACCCTTTAACCGACATAGACATCCAGACGCCTCCCAGCATAAAAATTACATTGGCACCCCACGCTGCAGCAACAGGGGTTAAAACACCACTACAGCCATACGAAAGAAGTACCGCATTTACCATAAAATAAGTAAAACTGATCCCGATGCTTACTCCGATTCCCATGGTAATGCTGCCGGAGCGGCTGTTTCGCAGAGCGAAAGGGATACCTAATACTACCATAATCAGTGCCGCAAACGGAGTTGCTATTTTAGTATGCATCAGCGTGTAGTAGCGATACGCCTGATACCCGCCTCGTTTCAGATTTTCAGCATACTCTTTCAGGACAAAAAGACTCATATTGTCGGCGTCACGATCCAGCACCTGTAAATCTTCTATTTTAAGATTAATGTCTACCGCCATTTTCGGAACTGACTTCGTTTCAATACCAACCGGTGTCAGGAAGTTTTTTTGTACAGCGGCAAAGAGTAACCACTCTCCTTGCTGATATACAGCCGTATCAGCGTCAATTCTGCCGACAGGATTCATCAAAGCATCGACTTTCCAGATAACAACACCGCGTAATGTGACGGTATTGGGTTCAAACATGCGAGCCTGAAGAATCTGAGAGTCGGATCGAAACCAGATATTATTACGTTTAAATGTGACATTATCATCCTTTTTCTTGATCTTGATCCGGTCAATCCGTTCAGTTTTTAAATATGTATAGGGTAGAAGCAGTTCGGCGTTAAGAAACAGTAAAATACCGGCAACAAATCCAAGCGTCAGCATCGGCAATGAAATTTTCAGCAAACTGATGCCACAACTACGCATGGCAATAATTTCACTATCACGGGAAAGAACACCGAGAGTTAGAAGAGTGGCCATGAGTATCGAGAACGTGGCTGTCCGGCTTACAATTTCAGGGAGCTTCCAGATGAAATACGTCAATATATCGACTGTACCCGCTTCTGCGCGCAAAAACCGGGGAATTTTTTCAATCATGTCAATAACAAGATAAAGCCCGATAAACCCGAAGAGAGAGAGGATAAGGAGGCGTAGCCAGGTTTTGGCAATATACCTGTCCAGAAGAGACATATCAGGATGATCTTCGAAAAAAATCAAGAACGGTATTGAGCTGCAACCGGGGGGGACTCTTTTCCAGTGAAGCCAACCGCAAAAAGTATAGTCCGATACCGAGGAAAAGAAGGTTTGGAAGCCAGAGAGCGATCGAGCTGGGTAAAATACCCTTCTCCGGAAAAGTTCTGGCTACCGACATCACAACATAATAGGAAAGTATGATGAAAATACTTACCGCAAAGCCGCCGGATTTACCGGCACGTCGATTCTGTATCCCGAGCGGAACAGCCAGGATTGCGAACACTAATGAAGCACAGGGAAAGGTGAAACGGCTATGGAATTCAGTTAGGTATCTGAGGCGAAGAGCGGCAGGGATGGCGGGATCATCCATCCGGCTTATCAGATCAGACAGGGATAGATCGGACTCGTTAGGCGATTGTGGCGTGCTGTTTTCCTTGTTACCAGCCGTCATACTGTACTCTCCAAAATAAACCAACCGGTAGCTACCACCTGCTCCAGCAAAATGGATAGAGCCATTTTGCAATGACAGGAGCAGTCCATGATTACCTGATGTACCTGAAATAATGCCATTTTGCGCAAAGATTGTCATGGGACGTGACTGGTTACGACCGTCATGGATAACAACCCCTTTCAACTGTCTGCTCTTCTCTTCATAGTGATCCGTATACATGACAACACCCGGAATATCATCCCAAAACGTTTTTTCCCGAATGGTGGCAGCGATATTCTTAGTCAACATCCGCAGGCTAAGCTCCTTGAAGGCGCTGTTTCCCCAGGGTGCTCCGACAGCAGCGACGCTGAATGCAAAAAATACCGCGACAAGAGCGCAGAACATAACCGGCGGCATCACTTGATAAAGACTTATGCCGCTGGCCTTGATGACGATAATCTCGTTATCAGCAGAAAGCCTCCCGAAGGCAAGAAGTACCGCGAGTAAAAAGGCCATTGGAATCGTATAAATCAGAAATGACGGGATGAGATAGAGAATCATTTTAGAGACGTCTACAAGTGGAACACCGTGCGTCACGACAAGTTCCATTAACTTGATGAGGCGACCCATAAGAAGAACCAAGGTAAAGATTACGATACCCAGCAGGAAAAGCGAGGAAATTTCTCGAATTATGTAGAGGGAAAAAATGCGTTTCACGTGGCTATAATACATGAGCGGGAGAGTTGTGTAAAGGGGCGTAGAAGTAAATCCAACGATGTGAATTCTGCTCCCAGTGAGTTATCCGATTATTTACACTTTTCCCCCTTGAAAACTCTATGCAGCATGATTATGTTGCCGGATATAATTCCACTACATCGAAGGAGATGAATCTGTATGTCAAAAATCACCAAACCGTTCCAGACCGAAGTTCAACAACTGCTTGATCTGGTAATCCACTCACTATATTCCAACAAAGACATTTTTCTCCGGGAACTGATTTCCAACGCATCTGATGCTATTGACAAGGTACGCTTTGAATCTCATTCTGATGAAACTCTTCTCGAGGGGAACAGCGACTGGAAAATCAAGCTGATTCCGAATAAAGAAGCCTGCACTCTGACCATCCGTGACAACGGCATCGGCATGAATATGGCTGAAGTAGAGGAAAACATCGGCACGATCGCCCGCTCCGGCACCAAAGCGTTCATGCAGTCACTTAAAGAAAAGGCTGACAGCGGCAATCCGGAACTGATCGGCCAGTTCGGCGTTGGCTTTTATGCCTCGTTTATGGTTGCTGATCGGGTAGTTCTTGAATCCAGAAAAGGTGGAGCCGCTGCTGAAGGATGCCGATGGGAATCGACCGGTGACGGCAGCTATACGATTGAAGAGTGCAGCATTGAACAGCGCGGTACAGAAATTACCCTGCATATTAAGGAAGAATTTAAAACTTATCTTGACGAATGGAAGATCCGCTCAATCGTCAAAAAATATTCCGACTACATCCAGTATCCGGTGGTTATGGATGTCACTCGCAGTGAAACACCAAAAGGGGTGAATGGCGAAGAGATCGAGGGTGCCGGTACGATCGACAAGACGGAAGAACAGACCCTCAACTCGATGAAAGCGATCTGGACCCGCGCCAAGAGCGATGTCACAGAAGAGGAGTACACCGAGTTTTACAAACATGTTTCCCATGATTATGACAAACCGTTTCGCACTATTCATTTTTCAGCAGAAGGGATCAGCGAATTCAAGGCGCTACTGTATCTGCCAGCAAAAAAGCCATTCGACATGTTCATGAACGACCGGAAGAAAGGACTTCAGCTCTATGTTCGCCGTGTCTTCATCAGTGATAAATGCGAAGAGCTGATACCGGACTATTTGCGGTTCGTAAAGGGTGTTGTTGACTCCTCAGATCTGCCGCTTAATGTTTCCCGCGAAATTCTCCAGGAAGATGTCCAGATCAAGCGGATTCAGAAGAGCCTGGTCGGTAAAATTCTTTCGACACTTTCAGAGGTTAAAGAGCAAAATTTTGATGAGTACGTTACCTTTTGGAAGGAGTTCGGACAGGTAATCAAGGAAGGTCTGCACTTCGACTATGCCAATAAGGAAAAGCTGCAGGAACTTGTTCTGTTTGAAAGCACCTCGACTGCTGCCGGTTCATATATTTCTCTGAAAGAGTATGTTGGCCGAATGCCGGATGGACAAAAAGATATTTACTACATAACCGGCGCCAGCCGCGACACCCTGGAGCAGTCACCTCACCTGGAGGCATTCCGTGCCAAAGGATACGAAGTGCTCTTCCTGACCGATCCGGTCGATGAGTGGGTTGTTCAATCTCTCACCGAATATGAGGAAAAACACCTTAAAGCGGTTGATCGCGGCGATATCAGCCTGGATAGTGACGAAGAGAAGAAGGAAAAAGAAAAGAAACGAGAAGAGGCGCAGAAAGAATTCAGTGATCTTCTCTCCATGATGAGTGATCGTCTCAAAGAAAAGGTCAAAGAGGTTCGTTTTTCAAACCGCCTTACCGAAAGCGCCTGTTGCCTGGTTGCCGATGAATATGGCATGAATGCCAACATGGAGCGCATCATGAAGGCAATGAATCAGTCGGTTCCCGAATCAAAACGCATTCTGGAGCTGAACCCTGATCATGCCATCCTGAAGGCGATGGCGGCAATTTACCAGAAAGATGCCTCTGCTGGATCTCTGGCTGACTATGCCGATCTGCTCTATGATCAGGCACTTTTGACCGAAGGTTCTACTATCAAGGATCCACTCCGCTTCACCAGACTGGTAAGCGATCTGATGGTAAAAGCCGCTCAGTAGGTACATTGAAAATCCGCAGGAAACAGTATATAAAGGGTTGGATCTAAGGTCTGACCCTTTGTTTTTGGAGACTGGCATGCTTCATAGTGAAAAAACAGTCAAAACCGGATTCCAGCGTACTATTACGGTTCTGCTCTGGCTTTCCATAGTTATTGCCTGGCTGATTTCTATATTTTCCGTAATTGAAGAGATGTGTCTGGCAACTGCCTGCAGAGATACTGTCAACTTTACGTTTCTGGGAATTAATCTGGGTTGGCTGGGCATCGCGTATTTCAGCTTTTTGCTGATTATGCTTTGGCAGCGTACGCATAAAATTATCTTGAATGGAGTTCTTTCTGCAATGATTTTTGCCGGAGTCGGTGCCGAACTCCGTTTACTCTGGATTCAAAAATATGTTATCAAGGGGTGGTGTCCACTCTGCGTTTCAATTTGTTTTGCACTTTTCTGTGCGGCAATTATGCTGTTATTTGAAAAGAATCAATGGGTTAAGGCGAATGGAACCGATAACAAAAGAGCTTTTGGATGGATAGTTCTAATATTGGCAATGATTTCTTCCGGGTTATTAATTGCATTTTTTGGCGTAAAATCACTTTAGTAACGGCAACTGTTTACCGATATGCTCAATAGATGGGCTACTTGCTACCTCAAAAAGGACAATATGTCGCAAAGAAGTTTCTCGAATACACTAAGTTGTAAATAATTTGCTTGAAATATTCTGCAAATCAGCTCATTATATGGATAGGTTTTTTGTTCTGATTTTTATTTTGAAAGGGGATGTGTGATGGAAAATGATGTTTCTTCATCTTCTAGGGTAATCGCTCCTCCAGCACCGACTCAAACTGCGGCTGCATCGCCTCAATCACAGTCCACTTCAGTTCCCCCCAATGCGGAGGGGTTTAAGGTCGGTTCTCCGGATGTTGCTGCTGTAACAACAGTTGACAAGTCCGCTTCTGTTGATACGGTTGAAATTTCTTCTCAGGCACTTCAGGCAGCTTCTGATGTTAAAAAAGGCGAACTCCAAAAGGCTGAGGTGAAGAAAGATGCTGTAGTCGTCGCAAACAAAGATCTACAATTGAAAGCAGCGACAGCCGGGGTACAGTTTATCTATAATGAGAATGGTGATCTGATTACAAAGTATCTTGATGTAAGTGGTAACCTTGTTTACCAGGTGCCTTCAAAACTAATGTTACTTTTAAGGGATTTAAATGAATCATCTTTAAACACCACGGCGTAACTGATATAGAAAACTGATTGTTGAAGTTGTAGCTTGGAACAGAAGAGGCTCCTTTTTATCGGGAGCCTCTTTTTATTTTTCAAAAAAACCCTACAGTATCCAAACCCAGGTTCATAAGCAAAGTTATTTTCCAGCCAACATCTCTGCAACCTTCCCAGCAACTTCACCGGTCAAAACCGGACAGACGCCTTTGTGCTCCTGGCGAATGATATTACAACAAGTCACGACGTACTTTTCCTTGAACCATCTGTGTAATTCTTTGGTGAGGCGGGCGGTTTCCTTTTTATCCGCCAGGATCAGACCGAGTGCGACAGTGCCACCAGAAACTGCTCCGCAGATACATCCCGAACCGGAACCGCCGCCAAAGCCGGACACCGAACCAACTATTGACTCAGGTAGATGTGCGGCAAAACGCCTTCGCACCGCCTCCAGCCCCGCTTCTGCACAATGATATTTTCCTGACCGGTAAAGCTGTTCTGCTTCCGCCTGACATTGTTTGCTCACCTCAAGTTCCTCCAGTGACATTTTCATAGTTTTATTCCAGAACATTATGCACCATTGTGCGTTACAAAATCAGGAGCAGCAGTCTCCGATATTTATATTTCCGATATTGTGCTTCCGAAGCCATTCGTTAATCATCCCTGAAGCACAGCCGACGCCGGCATCGACTGAAATGGCTTTGACCGGACAGTTGAGGGCGCAGGCTCCGCACTCCATGCAGGCGTCGCGGTCAGAGAAGGTGACCTTTTTATCCTTTGGTACAAAAACTTGATGCGGGCAAACTTCCAGGCATCTGCCGCAGCCAATGCAGATTGACTCATCCAGCTTCAGCGTTACAACGTTTTCCAGATAACGAAAGTTTTTCATATCAGATACCTCCCAACCAGAAGCAAGATGATGCTGATAATCAGTGACGCACCCATTACCGGCAGACCAACGTGCAGCTCTCTCTTTACCCCGGAGCGGGAGGTATAGGTGGAGCAGCCGGTAAAATTGAGGGTGTAAAAGGAGCTTACCGCCGGCAGGGCAAGAAATACCGCAGCCGTCACGGCTCCGTTCCATCCGGAACCATCAGCCATATTGTAAAACAGCCAGCTCCAGATAATGCCGACTATGGCACCTTTGACGGCAAAGCTACGCCCCGGCAGCCAGGGGAGCAGAAGCGGGCCAAGCACAATACCAAAAAAACAGGCACCTGAAAAAGCGCAGAACCCAAGTATACCGGCCGTCATACTGCCCAACAGTCCAATCACCAATAGTAGCGCTACACCGACAATACCGATCAATTTCAATGCCAGAATGATCTCAACAGGAATCAGTACCAGGCGCTCATATAGGGTAAAGGTCAACTGGCGCATCTCCGGCATGGTGACCAAGCCGTTATCCAGATATTCAGGCAGATCGGCAGCACGAATGGCCGCATAACTCACCGAAAAGCCGCAGCGCTTGGCCACCTCGTGAGCCGCCACACCGGGTGCGCCAAGAATAGGCAGAACCAGGCGTCGATGGGTGACAATATCGGCGAGTCCGGTCGACTTGACCCTCCTGACCAGCTCACCAGTACCGAATGTTCCCTTGCCAGCCGCACACCAGACGTTAATACCATAAGTTTCCAGCACCAGCAGCCAAACATTTCGCCCTGTAAGTGACTGGCGGACAGAGTCGTAACTCATTTTATAATTTGCCGTTACCAGTACCGGATCCGATGATGCAGGATGACCAACGGCATAGAGGCCGGGTGGGACGATATAATTCATGCGACCAATACCCCAGCGCGCCTTGCACGCCCCAAGATGATCTGTGCTACCCAGCTTTGACGCAATACGCGCAACATGGCCTGCCGGTGTTTCAAGCCAAGCAATGAA
This sequence comes from uncultured Geobacteraceae bacterium, assembly GCA_903845365.1. Taxonomy (GTDB): domain Bacteria; phylum Desulfobacterota; class Desulfuromonadia; order Geobacterales; family Pseudopelobacteraceae; genus JACRCG01. The sequence continues at coordinate 47,079 of CAIMXI010000498.1, forward strand.
ACCGGGAACCTTTTCCGTAATAATTCCACCACCGGCGGAAGTTGGCGGCCCTCAGCAAGGGGGAGAGTCGCCGCCGCTTCCGGTTTCGGAATTGCAGCTCGCCGGTTCCTCTGACACCTTGGTGTCTACCGTTTTGTCTGAGTAAGACGCCACCATAAGCTCCTTTTCTGCACGATTCATACGCTTGATCAAATACTCTCTGGTAGCGGCAGAACAACGACTGTGATTCTCTTCGCAATACACAACCTGCAGGGGGACACGACCTCTAAAATACTTGGCCCCCTTCCCTTCTGCATGTTGCCGGAAGCGCCTGGCGATATCTGTCGCGATCCCGGTGTAGAGGGAATTATCAGAACAGCGAATCAAATAGACATACCATTTCACAAGTGGCTCTTATGACTATCAAAAGTTAAATTCATTACCCTTTTCATTTCATTTATTAATTCCCTCTGTTCAATCGGCTTTGAGAGATAACCGTCAAATCCTTCAGCAAGAAATCGATCCTTTTCGCTGTGGAATGCATAGGCTGTGAGCGCAATGACCCGTTGGTGTGATGAAGTTCCTTCTTCCTTCGTCCGGATTGCACTGAGCGCTTCCTCACCAGTCATGACCGGCATATGGATATCCATAAGAATGAGATCGAAGACAACCTTTTCAAGTGCGTCCAGGCATTCTTTGCCATTCTCGGCCGTCACTACGTGGTGGCCATGCTTGCCGAGTAGTATAGTAGCGAATTTGAGATTAACGAGGTTGTCGTCCACTAACAGAATCCGCAACATCGGACCATCCCAGGTTGGATTGACAAACTGAGATGCCATGTCGCTTGTATTTTGTATGGTTGGAATTTCGAACGGAAGTTTCAGTATGAAGCTGCTGCCGACACCTTGGCGACTTTCAACGGAAATATTACCGTTCATAAGCTCTGCCAGGCGGCGACTGATAGTCAAGCCAAGCCCGGTGCCGCCAAACTGACGGGTAGTTGAGCCATCCTCCTGAACGAAGGGATTAAAGATTTTTTCGAGCGCCTCCGCAGAAATACCGATGCCGGTATCGGTGACCGAAATCCGAATGACGCAACTGCCATAATGCCGCTCAAGTACCTGGGCAGCAATGGTAATGCCACCCTGCTGTGTAAACTTGGCAGCATTGCCAAGCAGATTGTGCAGGATCTGTTTAACCCGCAGTTGATCGCCCAGTATCACGCGGGGCATTTCCTCATCGATAGTGACATTAAAGGCAAGCTTCTTGGCGAATATGGCTGACTTTTGCATCAGATAGACGTCATCTATGATGTGCCGCAGACTGAATTCTGCCGTTTCTATCGTTATCCTCCCTGCTTCAATTTTAGAGAGGTCAAGAATGTCGTTGACCAGTGACAGCAGATTTTTACCTGACTGCCTGAGGGTTGCCACATATCCCTGCTGCTCTTGCGTCAGGTCAGTCATTTCCAGAAGCTGAGCCATACCAAGAACGCCGTTCATTGGAGTGCGTATCTCATGGCTCATGTTGGAAAGGAACTCACTCTTGGCGCGGCTTGCAGATTCAGCGGCTGATTTAGCCTCCTGCAAGTCAGACTCTAATATTTTTTGTGCCGAAATATCATTGATAAAGCCGTGCCATAAGATACTGCCGTCGTCCAGTTTTTGTGGACGCGAAAAACCATGTCGCCACTGCACGCCTTTTAGCGGCAACTTGACGCGGTAATCGTGCTCCCACGGTTCAAGTGTGCGAGCAGACTCCTTGATCGACTCGCTGACTCCGGCGATATCATCAGGATGCAAATTGGCAAAGACCGGCGTAGCATCTTCACGTACCTCCTCTGGCGTCACTTCATACATTTCAAAAAGTGCATCGCTTGCATAAGGGAAGCAGAAACGACCGTCCGGGAACAGTTGGAACTGGTAGATCGTGCCCGGAACCTGGTGAGACAGAGCTGTCAAAAGGTCGTGGCTCTGCTGTAGCTTTGCCTCCAGCTCTTTCTGCTCTGATTCATCTGTAAGGATCCAAATGCTGCCATCAAACAAATTATTCGGGTTGATTGCCTTACCTGTGAATTGTGCATGAAACAGCGAGCCGTCCCTTCGAGGCATTAACAGGCTCTTTAAAAAAGTTTCACCAGAAGCCAAGATTGGATACGCTTCGTCGGTAAACTGGTTGTACTGTTCCTGCGACTGAAAAAAACTGCTTGTACTGGAATCTTTCATCTCTTCCGGTTTGTATCCAAATATTTTAGCAAAGGTTGAGTTGGCCCACTTCTGGCGACGATCCTGAACAAAAGAGATGCCGACTCCCGCATTCTCAAGAAGAATAGCCTGCTCTTGGCTAACTCTTTGTAACTCCACTTCGGCCTGTTTACGTTCCGTAATGTCCTGTATGAAACCAATCACTTTATATGGATTTCCAAGATGATCCTTTTCTAGGTGGGCAATAGACAGTATTTCTTTTGAATGGGTCCCGTCAGCAGGTTTAACAGTATACTCCAGATTGTATTCACTCCCTTTCAGGATCAGATCAACAAGCGCATTATGAACTCGTTCACTCTCTGGAATACGGCTTTCAATCTCATCTATCGGAAAGTCACCGGCAACTGGTGGATAGCCAAACATCTGAAGAGCTGATGCAGATCCCCATATTCGCTCTGTCGCAATGTTGTATACCCAGGAACCGGCGTTACCAATTTTTTGTGCCATCAGAAGCTGCTGTTGGCTTTCAAGAAGGCTTTTTTCCATCTGTTTCAGTTCGGTAACATCCTCCAGCAACCAGATCGTGCCTTTGGACAGATCAGTAGGATCAAGGGCCTTCCCGACGTATCTGATCATAAGATGGACGCCATCCTTTCTGATCAGATTCTGCACGGTTTCATACGTTTCACCTCTTGCCAGAATCGGATATCCAGAGCTGCGTCGGCAGATTGGCATCGAAGTCGGTGAAAATGTTCATACCCTTGAATGCCAGCGTATGGATAAGGTCTATGCAGGCAGCGGCAGCAAAACCAATGCATATTACCTTGACATAGTTATTTTCAATAGTGTCACGGGTATTCCATGCCAGCAGAAAAATGGTGAAGGCGAAGGCGATAGTCATCATTTCGGCCAGAGAGTGAAACAGGAGGTAGCTGTACGAGCGGGTAAACAGCAGCGCCACCAGCAGAACGATTGAAGTAAAAACATGCAACCGCGTATCTTGCGGTGAAGAAGTTCTCTGTGTGTTTAATTCAGGCATTGTCGCTCCCAAGAACCAGCCGCTTCATTTTTGAAGTCATTTACTTTAAGCCTACTTAGCCGACGGTAATTTATTTTACATGCAAACAGTAAAATTGCGTGTAAAAAGAGCAGTTGCTGCAATATTAAGGAGATAATCCTTGGTAAAATATTTTTTACCGTGCAGTAGTGGGATTTTTTCTTTGTTTTGACATAGCCCAAATCAGAATCATAGGATTCCTGATTATCAGCCAAGAGGGATTTCCACTCGCGTTGTTGTTCCTTTACCGATTCTGCTGGTCAATGTTATCGCTCCTCCGATCTGCAACAGCGCTTCACTAACGATTGAGAGTCCGAGACCCAATCCGCGTCGGCCTTCCACATTCTGACAGCGATAGAATGCTTCAAAGATCAGCTTCTGTTCCTCTTCCGGAATACCGATACCGCTGTCGCGAATCTCCATACAGAGTAAGTTCTTCTCCCGTCTGACGTCTAACAATACGGTGCCGTCCGACGGAGTATAGCGGAAGGCGTTGTTCAAAAGGTTCTCCAGTACCCGCCGGAACTGAAACTCGTCCAGCATGGCGCTCCCGCAATCTGCCGCGATTGAAACACTCCATGTCTGTCCGGCGCTCGATACTTTTGCGACTTCAGCGGCAATCGAGCGACAGAGCTCGCCAATATCAAATAACTGCGGAGGGTCCAACTCCCTGTCCGTTTCCATCTGGTTGAAGGAAATCACCGATTTTATCAGATGGGTTAACTGCTCTGCGGCGCTCCGGATATGCTCATTCTGTTCGGACCGTTTTTCAGTGGTCAGGCGATCCCAGTAGCGATCAAGGATATCTGTGCTGCCGGTAAGCAGACCGAGCGGGGTGCGGAACTCATGCGCAATAGTGCGCAGTAACCGGCTCTTGACAAGGTTTGCGGCTTCTGCACGATCTTTCGCCCGCCGTACCTCTTCAGAACGCTTTCGGTCGGTGACACTTTCAGCCAGTTGACGAGCCATTTCATCAAACGTCTGACCCAGTTTATCGAGTTCATCTCCGGAAACATGAGTGGAGAGATGAATATCCATATCCCCTGTGGCAACTTTGTGTGCAGCATCCTGAAGCGCGACAATCTTGTCTACAATGCTCCTTTTGCAGATATATGCAACAAAGCCAAAGGACAGAAACATAACGACCAGCATTATTCCTGCATTCAGCAGGAGAGTATTCCGGATTTTGCTGGAAACGGTTTCTTTTAAAATACCGGTTCGAACGTAGATATAGGGGGTCTGCTCACTGTCGATACGGAGCTTCTGGTATGCGAAATATCGTCTTAAGCCGGTAATGCCGACCGCCTCGAAATTACCAATATCAGGACCTTCCTTCATTCTCCTGAAGATCGCCTCACCGTCCTTGCCGCCGATATATTTGGGGTTCCCTCCGTCTAAGAGGATCGTCCCGTTATGATCGGTAAGCACGAAAGATGATCGTTCTGGCAGGTAATTTGATTTCAGTATGTTGCTGTACTTTGTGAGGGCAAAGGAGATAATGGCGACATCACGGATCTTTCCGGAGCTATCCTTGATCGGATAGCCAAAACTCAAGACAGGCTTGTTCATCACTCTTTCTATCATGTATTCACCAGACGAAAAGTTTCCTGTCGCCAGCGCATTCTTAAAGTATCTCCGGTCATCAGCCATTACAGTGCCGTTCATCGGGAGCGCCGAAGCCCAGACCAGGCCGGTTTTGTCAGCCATAAGGATATTGGTTGCATCGGGTGTTTTTTTTATAAGCTCTGTAAAAAGGATTTGGACGGCCTTTGCGTCTCGATTGAGGATGCAGGGAATGTATGCGAAGCTGCTCAGCAACTGCTCTGCGCTTGCAAGCAGTACTTTTTGATCGTTGCTGACTTCGTTGCTCAGCCTCTCCGCAAAAAGGACTTCGTGCTTCAGCTCATCGTTTCTCTGGTGAAGAGTAGCCCAGAGGATGATTCCAGATGTCACAATCACCATTATGACGATAAGGATCATCATTTGAGTTTTTATCGACAATCGCATCTGAAATCACTCCTGAAAATCATGCTCCATCAGCTCCGCAACAACCGCCCATCGAGCTAGAATTGCTGCGTTGGAGGCACCCAGCTTATTCATCAGATTATACCGGTGCACCTCAACCGTTTTCGCGGAGATTTCCATCTGTTCTGCGATCTCCCTGGATGTTGAGCCTTTTCCTACCATCAGCAGCACATCCAATTCCCGCCTGCTGATTTTCCTCGTTCGGAAGATGGCCTGTTCCTCCTGAAAAGCAG
>CAIMXI010000499.1 GCA_903845365.1 uncultured Geobacteraceae bacterium
CAGATGGATTGTACGATTGAACAGTTTGAAAGTGTCGTTACCAAATTTAAAATCTTCGCCGAATCAGTGAATATTGCGCTTTCATCCGAGGCTGACGCTCTTCGACAAGAATTGGTTGTAATATGTGCAGAGCTGCTGGTGTCGGTTCGAGAAGAGATCAAAGCTGGAGAAGATTCGATAATCTGAACGTTTCTTAGGCGGCACTGGAGATATTAAATTGAGCGGACTGGGACGATCACTTATAATCATTGGACTTTTACTCGTAGTGATTGGACTGGTCATCTGTTTCTCTCCGCGCCTACCCTGGCTTGGGAAGTTGCCTGGTGACATCTTCATAAAGAAGGAGAACTTTAGCTTCTATTTCCCACTTGGCACTTGCATCATTATCTCGTTGATAATGTCGCTCATATTATGGCTGTTTCGGCGCTGAAAATTGCCACAAGTGAATTGAAGGGCTGTGAAATATGCGTAGACATATCGTAATGATTTTGCTGTCAGCGACTTTTTGCCTGATTGGTCAAGGTTGCACCCATAGAGCATGGTACGAAGCGCTGCAAGAGAAACAACGCCAGGACTGCTACAACGATCCACGCCAGAATGAGCTTCAAAAGTGTCTTGGCAAAGCAAATAGTATCTCATACGATGAGTACAAAAACCGTAGAGAAGAATCTGTCAAGCAGCCCAGATGAGGTTGGCATAGATAAGTGTGACGTAAGATTTTCAGAAAATTGAGGTATATTAACTGATGGAGAGACGCCACACAATCACAACGGAAAGCGGAAGGTATTATCTGACCGATCTAATCAGAGATGTTGTCAATTTCCGATTAACTCCGCAGTCCCGAGGCATGAATCCTCCACCCGTCCAGAAACCGGTGCCGCCTGGCAGCATGATTATCAGGTTGCCAAATCGAGATACCTGGTCCATCCCACCCTGTGATCTGCAAACAGCCATTGCCAACCGCGAGAGCCATCGGCGCTTTACTGCTGAGTCACTTTCTATGGATGAACTGGCCTTTCTACTCTGGTCGACCCAGGGTGTCCGGGGACTAAAGCATGAAGCAGCGGTACTGCGGACAGTTCCTTCTGCTGGATGCCGTCACCCGTTTGAAACATATCTTGCCACTTTGCGGGTCGAAGGACTTGAGATCGGAATATACCGATACCTCCCACTTGACCATTCCCTTGTTCATGTAAAAACTATTGAAAGTCTCCCTTCACACCTGACTTCTGCAACCCACGGTCAGAGCTTTGCGGGACAGGCAGCGGTAACATTCATCTGGACCGCCATCCCGGAGCGTACTGAATGGCGCTATGCCGAGGCATCCTACAAGGTAATCGCACTGGATGCCGGGCATGTTTGCCAGAACCTCTATCTGGCATGCGAAGCTATTGGAGCAGGCACTTGCGCAATCGCTGCCTACAATCAAGTGTTGTCAGATGCCCTGCTGGGAGTTGATGGGGATAAAGAGTTCACTGTCTATATCGCCCCTGTGGGAAAATTGCCATGAGCTCTTCTGTGACAAGTGAGATTGGCAAAGGGTAGAAGCCTGAAACTCAGGAGTATTGCTTGATTTGTTTGCATACAGCTATGTAATCAGGACGATAAGAAGAGTGCATTATTGTGAATGATCAGGGTAGGATCATATCAGCCAGTCGCAGGACAGATATTCCGGCTTATTATGCGCCCTGGCTGATGAACAGAATACGTGTGCAGGATACTGCTACTATCCAAATCCGGTGTATCCGACCAAATTCCATCGGGTAAGCCTTCTGAAGGAAGATGTATCAGGTTTCGTGTTTTGGACTCGCCACCCGGCTCCCCTTATGCCATACCTTCCTGAACTTGATAGAGCAGGGTTTCCGTATTACTTCCAGTACACTGTCATTGGATATCCAGAAAATATTGATGGGAGTTCTCCTCCCGTGAAAACTGCCATCAAGAACTTCCAGGCTCTATCTGAGGCCGTAGGTTCTGACCGTGTTGTATGGAGATATGATCCGATTATATTGAGTGCCAAGAGTACGGTAGAGTGGCACCGCAACAACTTCTGCCGCCTTGCAGATGCAATCGGATCTTCAGCACATCACCTCGTGATAAGCATTATTGACCCCTATATGAGAACCAAGAGAAGACTTGGCAGTGCAGAAAATGGGGTTTGTTACGACATCAGCGCATACGCAAACCTGATAAGCTGGATTGCATCCGAGGCTGCAGACCGGAATCTGCATGTTGAATCGTGCGCCGAAGCATCATTAAACGTGCCGGGAATCGCTCCAGGACGATGCGTTGATGATCGCCTGCTGAACAAAATCAGTTGGCTGGAGTCATCATCGTCACCAAGTCTCCATAAGCAACGGGAGGGGTGCCTTTGTCACTACAGTGTCGATATCGGAGTCAACAACTCTTGTGCATTTGGATGTCAGTATTGTTATGCGACAGCAAATCATGATACAGCTCGTGAAATGGTTAACACGCATAATTCTGAGTGGACATGCATCTCCCAGGATGCCTGTATAAATGAATAAGCACGTTTAATAAGCTCAAATCGAGGAGTTATTTATGAAAATAATTGCAATAAACGGCAGCCCGAGAAAAAAATGGAATACCGCAACATTACTTGAAAAGGCTCTTGAAGGTGCTGCATCTCAAGGAGCCGATACAGAACTTGTTCATCTCTATGATCTGGATTTCAAGGGGTGTTCAAGTTGCTTTTCATGCAAGCTGAAAGGTGGAAAGAGTTACGGGAAATGCGCGATGGATGATGGTTTGACTCCCATCCTCGAAAAAATCGCTACCGCTGATGCCTTTGTTCTTGGCTCACCTATCTATTTCGGAACGGTGACTGGAGAGATGCGCTCTTGCATGGAACGGTTGCTGTTCCAGTATCTGGCTTATACCAGTCCACCAAGTACAACCTTCACCAGAAAAGTTCCGTCGGCGTTTATCTATACCATGAACATATCAGAAAAAATGATGACGGAGTATCAGTACTCAATACATTTTGGTTCAAATGAAAACTATCTGACCCGAATGTTTGGACAACAGGCTGAAACACTCTGTTGCTTTGAAACGCTGCAATTCGAGGATTACGACAAGGTCGTGTTCAATTACTTCGATCCCGAAGAGCGAAAAAAGCGGCACATGGAAGTATTTCCCGAAGATTGTCGCAAGGCCCATGAATTGGGCATAAGATTGACTGAAACCAAATAATGTCTTCAGAGCAACGTATGCTGGTTCAGTTTTTAGGACACCCGAATAGGGGGACAATATGACTGAAGAATTACTTGATAAGCCTGTCACACTGGCGTTTGATGTTTACGGAACTCTTATCGACACCCATGGAGTTGTAGTTGCCTTGGAAAAGCATCTGGGACTCAAGGTTCCAGACTTCTCTCGTACCTGGCGCGAGAAACAGTTGGAATATTCATTCCGCCGGGGGCTAATGCAAAATTATTAGAATTTTGCGAGATGTACCAGTGATGCTCTTGATTCTTGGAGTGGTTAGTGTTGATGAGATCAAATCCTTCAAGCCGAACCCAGGAGTCTATTGTCATTTTCTCAGAAGAGCCGGAGCCACAGGTGCCGATGCGTGGCTCATCTCAAGCACACTCTTCAAGTGCCATGCTGCAGATCCGTCCTGCTATGATCCAGCTTGATTCTCTCTCGCTCAGCACTTGCCTCTAACATAATCTATTTGCTCGTATGTCATTATGGCTCCTTTAAATAGACAGTCTGCAAGCCAAAACAATCAGTGTCTAATTTTGTCTAGTTTCTACTAAAAAAGGGCTTACGGAAAACCCGCAAACCCTTTATTTATGGAGCCGCTAATCGGAATTGAACCGATGACCTGCTAATTACGATCGAGAAGGTTACAGCTATAACATATTGTTTTTATTACCGTTTTAGCCTCTAGAAATATAACAAATATAACAGTCCTCTTTTGGAGCCGCTTGGCAGAATCGAACTGCCGACCTATTGATTACGAATCAATTGCTCTACCATCTGAGCTAAAGCGGCTAAAATAACCCGTTATATTTTGTTATATTTTTGGCTTTTTTCGTCTTCCAACTAACTGATATTATTGGCAAAATCTGACTTTTATCATCATTGCGAGTGATGTGCTCTACCAACTGAGCTAAAACGGCACTGTTCATATATCAGGCCTCGTGAACTGAAAACTACCGCAAAAGCATACCGTATGTCAATGGCATAAGCCGTATTAGAGGGAAATTTCTGCTTTACCACCGCTCCAATTGCGGCTACTATCACGCTTCGTTATATTTTCAATCTTTTCGATAAAAACGGCTCTCCATGATATTTCGTAACTTAATTGTAATTCTGCTTTTCTTCACTTCTGCCCTGACGGTTCAAGCAGCAAAATCGACCGGTATCAGTCGTCTTGGCTATGCCATTCAGATGGGTGCGTTTGCCGATGTTAAAAACGCCGAGCGGTTTACCACCAAACTCCAGGAGAAGGGAATCGAAGCCTTTTATTTCCGCAAGGATAATGGCGTCTACGCCGTTCGTTTTGGCGATTTCCCCAGTAAAGAAAAAGCACTGACTGTGGCTAGGCGACTTGTGGCTGAGCGGATGATTGACGGCTACTATATTGCTCCCCCCAACGAAGTCGTCTTTAGCCAAACCAAGGGATCGTGGTGGCAAAAGCCTCCCCCTGATGAAATCCGCAAACAAAGCGGCTCCGTTCAACCGATTGTACCAGCGGTGCCATCTGAAAAACCTTCATCAAAACCTGTAAAAGATACTAGGGATATGGGGGAAATCGCTGCCCGTACCGCCGAACGCTTCGTTGGTATCCCTTACAGATGGGGGGGCGAAAACGTGGTTGATGGCATGGATTGCAGCGGCTTTGTCCGGGCCGTATATAATCTCTGCGGACTCAGTATTCCGCGTACATCCCGCGACCAGTTTACCGCCGGTGATCTTGTGATAAAAGAGGATCTAAAGGATGGTGATCTCGTTTTCTTCGGAGCGTCTGCGGATACCATCAGCCATGTCGGTATTTATGTTGGAAACGGTAAGTTCGTCCATGCGCCGCGCCGGGGAGAAGAAATCAGAGTCTCTGAAGTAAATGAAAGTTATTTTGAAAAGCGTTTTGTGGGCGCACGCAGATATTTTTAATAATTTAGTATGTTACGGAGAGTAGTTCATGGCCGTTATTAAACCATTCCGGGCTCTGCGCCCACCTAAGGAGCTGGCTAAGAAAGTGTCTGCACTCCCTTACGACGTGATGAACGTTGCGGAAGCGTCTGCAATGGCTGCTGGAAATCCCGCCAGCTTCTTGCATATTTCCCGCCCGGAAATCGACCTGTCCCCAGAAATCGATCCTCATGATGAGTCCGTTTATATCCGGGGCAAGGTTAATCTTGATGAGTTCATCATACACGGGGTATTGACTCAGGACCAGCACGACTGCTTCTACGTATATCGCCAGCAGATGGGGGGTATCAGTCAGACCGGTCTCGTCGTCTGCGCTAGCGTTGACGACTACCAGGCCGGGGTTATCAAGAAACATGAGCATACCCGGGCCGACAAGGAAGAAGACCGCATCAAACATATCGATTATCTGGATGCAAATGACGAACCGGTATTCTACCTCTCCCGCTCATCTGCAGAAATCGAAGGCATCATTGAAACGGCCGCCAGCGGCCAGCCGGAATATGATTTTATCTCAGATGATGGCGTAGTTCATACCGCCTGGATCCTCAGCGATAAAATGCTGATTGATCGCCTGGTCGTTCTGTTTGCCGCAATTCCGAATCTCTACGTTGCCGACGGTCACCATCGCAGTGCTGCCGCAAGCCGAGTCCGCGAACTTCGGCGCGAGAAGAACTTCGATCATACCGGTCATGAAGAGTATAATTCGTTTCTGACCGTCATATTTCCTGAAAATCATCTCAATATTATGCCGTATAACCGGGTGGTCAGAGATCTGAACGGTTGCACCATCTCAGAATTTATCATGAAGATTGAGAGCTGCTTTGAAACCCTTCCCTCTCCGGTTCCAGTCATTCCTATAGAGCGCCACCAATTCGGTATGTACCTGGATGGCCACTGGTATCAACTCCATGCCCACCCGGCACTCGTCAATGAGAAAGACGCCGTCGGCAGATTAGACGTTTCGATATTGCAGAACAATATATTGTCTCCACTGCTCGGCATCATCAACCCGCGCACTGACCAGAGAATACACTTTGTTGGCGGTATCCGGGGCAATAATGAACTAGTCAAGCTGGTTGATTCCGGAGACTATGCCGTGGCATTTTCCCTTCATCCGACATCGATAGCCGAATTGATCGAGCTGGCTGACCAGGATCAGATCATGCCTCCCAAATCGACCTGGTTTGAGCCCAAACTGCGCAGCGGCCTGTTCGTGCATCTGTTGAGTTGAACGGAGAGACGAAAATAAAATACTACCTCTTCATCGCATCATCCATCAGCTTATAAGCACAAAACTCCCCACACATCGTGCAGGCGCCGTGATCCGACACCGGCGAATTGGCTCGGTATTCACGCGCCTTGTCAGGATCCATCGCCAGAGCAAACTGCCCTTCCCAGTCAAGCTTTTTCCGGCATTTCGCCATGGCAATATCCTTCTCCATAGCCCCTTTGACACCCTTGGCAATATCACCGGCGTGGGCTGCGATGCGGGTGGCGATAACGCCATCTCGTACATCCTGAACATTCGGCAGACATAGGTGTTCGGACGGGGTGACGTAGCAGAGAAAGTCTGCCCCAGCGGCTGCCGCAACTGCGCCGCCGATGGCGCAGGTAATGTGATCGTAACCGGGAGCAATGTCGGTCACAAGCGGGCCAAGAACGTAGAACGGGGCGCCGTGACAAAGCCGCTTCTGCAGTTGGATATTGGTCTGAATCTGGTTGAGCGGGACGTGGCCAGGGCCCTCAATCATGACCTGAACACCGGCTGCCTGAGCACGCTGAGTCAATTCGCCCAGCAGTATCAGCTCATGGATCTGAGCCCGATCGGTCGCGTCAGCCAGGCATCCGGGACGGAAACCGTCGCCTAACGATAATGTCATGTCATACTCTCTGGTGATTTCCAGCAGCTTGTCAAAATGTTCAAAGAGTGGGTTTTCCTTGTTGTTGTAGCTCATCCATTCGATCGTGAAGGCTCCACCGCGCGAGACGACGTCCATTATACGCCCCTCGTTCTTCATCCTCTCAACGGTGCCACGCGTCACGCCGCAATGGACGGTGATAAAATCAACCCCATCCTCCGCGTGTTTGATGACCCCGGCGAAAATATCATCAACCGTCATATCGACTATAGCTTTATTCTTATTACGTACCGCATCGAGAGCAGCCTGATAAAGTGGGACAGAGCCGATACAGGCGTTTGTTTCAGCAATAATCGCCTTTCTGATTTCATCGACCGGGCCGCCGGTGGAGAGATCCATAATGGCATCAGCGCCATATTTGACCGCTGCGCGAGCTTTCTCCAGCTCTTTTTCAATATCCATATCATCGGATGACGAGCCGATGTTGGCATTTACTTTGGTGCGCAATCCGGCTCCAACCGCAAGCGGGGTGCCATTGGCATGTTTGATGTTATGGCAAAGGACGATGGTGCCTGCGGCAATGCCGTCACGAATAAATTCCGGAGGAACACCCTCTGAGAGTGCGGCAATCCTCATTTTTTCCGTAACTACGCCCCGACGTGCATATTCAAGCTGTGTCATGAGTACTAATCCTTTTTCATATGTTCTTGTGCTGCCAGAAAGTGGTTAACCGGACCATGTCCCTTCCCAAATGAGCGGGCGGAACGAATAGCTGAGGTGATAAATTTTTTTGCACGTTCAACCGCAGACAGAAGCGGTTCCCCCTGGGCAAGCAGGGCAGCGATGGCGGAAGCATAACTGCAGCCGGTACCATGTGTATTGCTGGTGAACATCCGCTCGGAACTGAAATGGTGACAGCGGCTGCCGTCATAAAGGATATCAGTGGCAGTGCGACCGGTCAGATGCCCCCCTTTAACCAGAACGTTGGCCGCCCCCATTTTATGCAGATCACGAGCCGCCTGCTCCATCTCCGACTCGTTTCTTATCGTCCGCCCCAGAATACGCTCCGCTTCGGGAATATTGGGGGTAAGTAGATAGGCCATCGGCAGCAGCATATCGCTGAAAACCTGGATCGCTTCACGTTCCAGCAGCGGTGCCCCCCCTTTGGCAACCATGACCGGATCGATCACCAGCGGAATGAGCACCTTCCGTTCGCCGAGACGCTCCGCCAACGCCGCAATCATGGCCGGAGTGTGAAGCATGCCGGTTTTAATGACATCGATAGGAATATCATTCAATACGGCATCTAACTGGTCAAGCATAAAGCTTGGCGGCAGCCCGTGAATAGAAGAGACACCACGGGTATTCTGGGCGGTCAGAGCAGTCAGGACGGTGGCGGCATAACTTCCTAAAAGGGTAATCGTCTTGAGATCTGCCTGAATACCGGCTCCGCCTCCGGAATCACTTCCGGCAACGCTAAGCACTGCACCACGCGGAAATGGGTTAACCCGATTGAACAGAAGCAACAGTTCCGCCGCCGCAATATCGGGACGAGGATTTGCGAGAACTGACGAAATGACTGCCAAAGCGTCAGCTCCGGCATCAATAACGCGACAGGCATTGCCAGGTGTTATCCCGCCGATGGCCACGACCGGAATTTTGATTGCGCCACGAATCGCCGCCAACCCTTCAACACCGGGGAGATGCGAGACGACCTTGCTCCCTGTAGGATAAAGAGCTCCAAAACCGATATAATCGGCTCCTTCCAGTTCTGCCCGCACCGCTTCTTGTAGATTATGCGTCGATTTACCGATTATTTTATTTGGTCCCAGCAGTTCACGTGCTTCGGCTATATCACCATCATCCTGTCCGAGATGTAAGCCATCGGCATCAAGCTCTTTTGCGAGCCGGAGATCATCGTTGACGATAAATACCGTCCCAAAACGGGCAGAGAGCCGCTTTAACTCACCCGCTTCAACCAGTCGCTCGCCATACTCGATACTTTTGGCACGGTACTGCAGCACAGAAACCCCACCCCGAAGCGCCTGACAAACCCGGTTGATAAGATTGCTCCCCTGATCGGTAATCAGGTAGACGCCCGAAATGTCAGGCGGCTCTGCCGTCTTGTTTATGACAAGTCGAAAAGGTTTGCTCTCACTCATGCCGCTATTCCTCGCTTGATGAACAAAAAAGCCGCACTGACGTATAACATCAGGCGGCTGGATAAAGTTTACATCCTGCAAGCCGCTTTCCTACGCCGGAATAACCCGGATCAGGTGCAAAGGGTTCCCGCCTCGCAAAAGCTGTAGCATGCGGATCTCAGTTCAAAGGAACTCCCCCAGGGCCTTGTTAGATTGGTACTCTACTGCAATGGAGACGGAATGTCAATCTCAGGCTAGCTTTTTCCCCAGAGCGGATCGGTCATGAATTGTCGCCGGATGCGCTCTTCCGGGTTCTGTTCGTAAAACTCCTCTTCAGCAAAAGAAAGACGATATTCCTCAATATAATCAAGCAGTACCCGGTATGCAGCGTTTATATTCCTGATAGTCTCCTGTTCGTCTGCATTCCCGGTGTCCGGATGATAGCGTTTAACGAGTTCCCGGTGTCGGAATTTAATTTCGCTGATGGTAGAGCGTTCCCGAATACCAAGGGCCTGCAGTGCTTCCTGTAGTTCAGCATAGGTCATAGGCGATTGCACCTGTTTATAGTGTTGATGGCGTACTATTCACGATGGCATCACCTTGGCGGATTGCCCCGCCCTGCAGTACCTTGACAAATATTCCCTCTTTCGGCATTACGCAGTCACCCGCCTGGTAGAAAATGGCACAGCGGGTATGGCACTCCTTGCCGATCTGTGTCACTTCCAGTTGAGTCTTGCCTATCTGCAGATGAGCGCCTATCGGCAAGCTCACCAGATCGATGCCGCTGGTGGTGATGTTTTCAGCGAAGTCCCCGGCGCTTACATCCAACCCCAGCGCCCGCATTTTCTCGATACTTTCCTGCGCCAATAGACTTACCTGGCGATGCCAGTCACCTGCATGGGCGTCACCGACGATGCCGTGGTTCTCACGGAGTTCCACCGATTCGACCGGCTTCTTGCGTTCACCCTTATTCTCGCTGATACAGACAGCCAATACGTGAGCCATTTTGCTATCCTCCTACCTGTGACATCGTAAAATTTGAGTGGCTGTAGCCATCCTGCGAGATATCATGCCGTTCCGGTTTTGTGGACACAATTCCTTTCAGCACCTTAGCAAGTCCTTCGCGATCCGGTGGTCGCAGCCAGGGGATCAAATCTGTTTTCGCATCTGCAAAGAGACACCCTTTGGCCTGGCCAGTGGAGGTAACCCGAATACGGTTGCATTCGCTGCAAAAATGCCCGGAAACGGCGGTGATGATGCCGATGCTGCCACGTGCGCCGGGAATACTGAAATCCCGCGACGGCCCGCAAAACGCCCCCTTGTCTATTGGCATCAGGGGATAACGGGCGGCAATCCGGTCCAGAATTTCCTCTCCTGAAATGCAGTAACGCTGCCAGTCGTCCTCCTTAACAGCGGGCATATACTCTATGAAGCGGATCGAATTGCCACGCAACAGGGACATTTTGGCAAAGTCTAGTATTTCAGTATCGTTGACCCCACGCATGATAACACAATTGATTTTAGGAGGCGGAAAGCCGGCCTGCTCTGCGGCATCCAGTCCGGCCAGCACTTTCTTCAGGTTACCACCACGGGTGATGCTGCTGAAAGTCTCTCTATTGAGAGAGTCAAGGCTGATATTTAGCCGTTGCACGCCAGCTCTGAACAGGTCAGCGGCCATCTCCGACAGCAGCAGGCCGTTTGTTGTGAGAGCCAGGTGTTGCAACCCTGGGATGACTGCTAACTTGCTTAAAAAATCAATAATATTGGCCCGTACCAGCGGCTCTCCACCGGTGATGCGGATCTTTTCAATGCCCAGCCGCACTGCGGTTTCAGCAATGAGCAGCAGTTCTTCGTACGTCAGTACCGCGTCATGCCCCTTGCTTACGATCCCCTCCTTGGGCATGCAGTAGAAGCAGCGCATGTTGCAGCGGTCAGTGACCGACAGGCGCAGATAATTTATATTCCTTCCCAAGGAGTCAGTAAGTTTCATGACCGGATGGTGTCAGACGTTGTTCATGACTGCAACAAGCTTTTTTCATTCTACATCTCCGACGTTACGCCTGACTCCCATCAGGTATGCCACCACAAACTCTTCCAGGTTGCCATCAAGGACGGAATCCGGATTCCCCGATTCAACGCCGGTTCGTAAATCTTTCACCATCTTGTATGGATGCAGTACATATGAACGTATCTGGCTCCCCCAGCCGATCTCCTTCTTTTCAGCGGCGATTTCAGAAGCTTTATCTTTGCGCTCTTCAACTTCACGTTCGTACAGTTTTGCCCGCAATACTTTCATGGCGGTTCCCCTGTTTGAAATCTGACTCCGCTCAGACTGACAGGCAACGATGATACCGGATGGAATATGGGTAATGCGGACTGCCGAATCGGTCGTATTAACATGCTGGCCACCGGCACCACCGGAGCGGAAGGTGTCCACTTTCAAATCGCTGTCGCTGATTTTAATATCGATGTCATCCTCCTCAATTTCAGGAAAGGCGTACATCGAGGCGAACGAGGTGTGTCGGCGCGCATTACTGTCAAATGGCGAGATGCGTACCAGGCGATGAATTCCAGCTTCCGCCCTCAGATAGCCGTAGGCATATTCGCCGGTGACGTTGAACGTTACCGATTTAAGTCCGGCTTCATCTCCCGGCAAATATTCGGTAATGACACTCTTCCAGCCCTTCTTTTCGCAGTAGCGGAGGTACATGCGCAGAATCATTTCAGCCCAATCCTGAGATTCGGTTCCCCCTGCTCCAGGATTTATGGTGATAAAACAGGAGTTGCGGTCGTGCGGTCCGGAGAGCATCCTTTGAAATTCAGCGGCCTCTACTTCCCGTGTCAACCGGTCCGCCATAGCGCCTACCTCTACAAGAGTATCGGCGTCTTGCGCCTCTTCTCCCAGTTCGATCATAACTCGAACATCTTCCGCCTGCCGTACCAGCCCATCCCACACTTGAACAATTTTTTCCAGTGTCGTCCGCTTTTTAATGATTTCCCGGGATTTATTAGTGTCATCCCAGAATCCGGGTACCGCCATGATTGATTCGATCTCCAGAATCGATTCACGTTTGGCATCTACGTCAAAGCGCCCCCCGAAGCTTGGCGATCCGCTCTTCACAATCAGTCAGTTTGGCTATTTCTTCTCTGTACATGAGTGTGACTCCTTTTTTCTTTTAGGGGGGTAGTAGGTTAGTTACACCTGGTGTATGATTCCAAGGAAAACGTCTTCCCTAAAAGGAGAAGCCATGGAAGCAATACCCCTGAAGTCTGGCCTTGATTACCCGAATACATATCGCAGCTTTGTTGAAATGTTTCCTG
>CAIMXI010000500.1 GCA_903845365.1 uncultured Geobacteraceae bacterium
ACTGAAATCGGTCACCTCATACGGAACAGAATAATACGGAACAGAACAGGATGATCACCTACAAACAATTCTTGCCAAGCGCTATTATACGACTTAGGCTCATTTTATGAAGATCAAAAAACTTGAACATCGAGTTATATATGGTCATGCTATTTTGCCGCGTAAAAAGGGTCGCAAGCCTTTTAAAATCCAGAGGGACCGATATGAAGAATAAAAACGACGCACAACTGTTTGAGATTGGGAAACTGGTGGTCGAGTTATCGATGATCGGCGGCACCGACAGTAATCTTGACGCCTTGCTGGAGCGGATGATTTCTGTGCTGGAAAAGCTGCCTCAGCTCCGGCTGCAGCATAGAGGCGCCATATATATGTACAGCCCTCGCAACTCTCCTGTGAGAGTGGCTCAATACGGACTGAAGCTGAACCTGCTGCAGGAAGATGAGGACGATCCACTGCATGGATACCAGACTCCGTTCTGCAAGGAGTGCATCTCGATCCGCCATACCTCGCCTGCAGGTTGTCATAATCTCCTGATCCTACCCCTGCAAAATGGTTTAACCAACCTCGGGCAGGTTGTGCTTTTTGCCGATCCGAAGTGGACTCCGATTCGCTCTGAGTTTGACTTCATGACCGACCTCTCCCGCGCATTGTCAGATATCATAAACCGTTTTCTGCTTGGTGAGGTTTTGCGGATGAGGGAGGTCGAACTTGAGGAGTCGCGGGCCGACGCGATCAGGCGACTTGGCACCGCATCCGAATATCGCGACAGTGATACCGGCATGCATATCATGCGTATGACCGCCATATCAGTCGTTATCGGAAAGGCGCTTGGTCTGTCACTGGAAGAGCGGGAATTACTCTCGATCACCGCACCGATGCATGATGTAGGTAAAATCGGAGTCGCAGATGCCATAATGCTTAAGCCGGATCGGCTGACTCCCTCTGAATTCAATATCATGAAGAGCCATACCGAGATCGGGGGAAGTATTCTGCTGGGCAGTGATACTCTGGTCGTAACGGCAAGGGAGATCGCACTCTACCATCACGAAAACTGGGATGGTAGCGGCTATCCCACCGGTCTGAGCGGCGAGCAGATCCCTGTACTCGCACGCGTCTGTGCGATTGCCGATGTGTTCGACGCCTTGGTAACGGCACGTCCCTACAAGGAGGCTTGGACATTGCAGCAGGCAATAGATTGGATCAAGGGACAGAGTGGTCTGAAATTCGACCCAGCCGTCGTAGCGGCATTTGATAACGCACTCCCTGAGATTCTTAGGATCAGAGAGCTGTACCGTGATGACGTTATTGATCCGCACCAGGTTCTGCACCTCCCTGAAATCCCTTGCCGGGAAGTCCGCTGGATCAGTTGGGATGAAAATCTGAATGTCGGTATAGCCTCAATTGATGAACACCATCGCTACCTGTTTGATCTAACCAACGACCTGATAAATGTAGTTGCAAACCGTTTGGGAGCCCGTGAATTGGGACGGGTACTGAAGGGGTTGGGAGAATATGCTGTCATACACTTCAGCGCTGAAGAAAAGATGATGGAGCATCTTGGTTATGAGGGTCTTGCATTACAACAGGTGATGCACCGGCATTTTCTCGAGAGGTTGCATGAGTTCAAGCGGGAGATTCACGAAAATCCGCTGGTTGCACAGCATGAAATTCTGATTTTTCTAAAAAAATGGCTTGTTGGACATATCAGAGATGAAGACTCCAAGCTCTCTGTCCTGGTTTAGCCGCATTTATACCTATATTTCCATCCCGCACATCTGAAAGGAGACAACCCACATGGAAACAACTTTTTTCGCACCGGCCGGAAGAGTCGATGAGCATGCACTTTCTCAGCAGCACCAGGCAATATCAAATGCGGAATTCATAACATCAGTGCTCAATTCGGTTACGGACATGACGCTGGTTCTGAACGAACAGAGGCAGATCGTGGCCGCCAACAGACAGCTCCTTGATGCCTTCGGGGTTGCAGATCTGTCGGCGCTTGTGGGTAAGCGCCCGGGTGAAGCGGTCAGTTGTATTCACAACGGTGAAGGCCCTGACGGGTGCGGGACATCTGAAACCTGTTCCGCCTGCGGAGCGGTATTGACAATCCTCGCATGTCAGGAAACGGGCAAACAGGCGGATGGTGAATGCCGGATCACGACAACTAATAACGGTGGAACGGCGCTGGATCTGGGTGTAAAGGCGACTCCCCTCCAAGTAGCCGGCGATACTTATACGCTTTTCGCTATTAAGGATATAGGCCCAGATAAACGGAGACAGGTGCTTGAGCGCACATTTTTTCACGACATACTCAACACCATCGGCGGCATCAGGGGGATCGCCGACATGCTGGCGGACAGCGATGAACTGGACCCGGAAACAGAAACAGAATATAAGGGGTTGATGGTTGATCTATCCGATAATCTGGTTGAAGAGATCGATCAGCAACGGAGACTGCTCGCAGCCGAACTGGGCGTATATGTTGCCGACATGAAAGATACTGATCTTGGAGAGATTCTAAAGGAGGTTTGCAAGTTATACGGCAATCATGTCCGCACCCCTGACCGCACTGTTGTTCTTGAAAACATCCCGAAGTGTACTCTGAAAACGGATCGCCCGACGCTGCGACGTGTTGTCGGAAATATGGTTTTAAACGCGCTTGAAGCGGTACCTGCCGGAGGAACTGTCAGGGTTTCAATGGAGATCGACAGTGATGAGGTCTGTATAAAGGTAAAAAATCAGGGTGAAATACCAAAAGATGTTCAACTTCGGATGTTTAAACGTTCATTCAGCACCAAGGGCTCACCCGGTCGCGGCATCGGCACATACAGCATGAAGCTGTTCGGTGAACGATATCTTGGAGGAACGGTAGGCTTTCACTCCGAAAATGGAGAAACCACATTTTTTATCAAACTTCCTATGCCAGACGTCCCTCCCATTATTTAAGGGGAGGACAGGAGGGGTTAGCTTTTGACTTCACGCTTGTCAAAGGTTAAACAGATCATACCGCTCCAGCAGAAACGGAGCCGCTGCCAAACCCAGACAAAACAGCGACAGGCCATAAACATTACTGATGAAGTATGGAACGACACAAAGGATGATGCCGCTTATCATCATCGGAATATTCGCACGCTTGCGACCGTACATGAAGTAGTAGGCGCCAACAATTCCGGCCACGACATTAATGACAATCACCGCCGTACTCATACCGCCAAGCAGAGACCCGAAAGATCACCTGTCGGGTTCCCTGTTCCCATCTGAGCCTGCTGAAGCATCCTGCTTATGTTATCTACACTTTCTCTGCCTTGATCTGATGCTTCACTCATTCATCTCTCCGCTTTAGTTTCACTCTCGTTCATTCTCTCACGAATTAACGCAAACTTGATTGCGTGGTTTTCATGGTTTGTGCCTCCATATTTTTCCTGTTACAGGTGCCTCACTTATGATACACTTTGTAAAAAATTAGGAGATCACTCATGCCTTCAACTAATCCCCGCATCAATGTTGTCTGTGAAAAGCCCCTGTATGGAGCTATTGCCGAAATTGCCGCCCGTGAGGGCGCTTCGTTGTCATCGGTTGCCCACGCTCTATTGCTTGAATCACTCGAACTGCGTGAGGACATGGCTCTGGCGCAGATTGCCGACAAACGGGCCGCCGGATTTGATCAGGCTACCGCCCTGACTGCCGACCAGGTTTTCGGTTAATGCGTTTTGTCGTTATCTTCCATCCAGCGGTCAAGGACGACGCCGCTGACATTGCCAAAGCTATCCGTGAGCGGATAAAAAACGCCATTGATACCCGTCTGACAAGCGAACCGACTCTGTATGGCAAGCCGTTGCGCGGCACCCTTGCCGGATACTGGAAACTTCGGGTGGGTGATTGGCGCGTGGTGTACGCAATTCGCGGCACCGAGGTGACCGTGTTTACAATCAAGCATCGCAGTCGTGTTTATGATGAAATTGGTGACCGTTTGTAGCATCTGATTCACTCTACCCGCTCGCCCGCTCAGTAGTCGCACAGGGAGAAGGGTGCGGCGAATCAGGATGAATCAGAAAATCTTTGGTCAGTTGAACAGAACATCCCTTTCCTTCAGCTTTCACTCTCGTCCATTCTCTCACGAATTAACGCAAACATTGTACGCTCTCACCACGAGAAAAGTTTATGATGCCTTAAGCACCAGAGTTAATTGTCATGACAAGGGTGTCGTCCACCACCATGATGGTTGTTGTGCTTTCCAGTAATTTATCCATTGTCAGTTACTCCCTTTTCCAGCCAATGGTTCAGCTTTTCGTAGTCGTACTGATCGGCCAGCGCTTGCAAGGCATGGGCCGCAGTGCTGTCAAGTTTTCCACCTGTGCGATGAGCTCCGTCAGACGAACCACTCTCAAAAATTTCCCGTTTTTCATGTTGTAACGGTAACCGCTACCTCGTAAGATTTCCAGGACATCAATAACGATTTTAAATGTCACGACTTCGCCAAATCGTCTGCAATAAACTGCGAGTGAACCCGTACCACCCAAAAATAACTGCTGTCAACGCAATATGAGGGAGATCATTATCGGCTGTACATATCTGTCCTGATACTGTATTCCTGCAACACGGAAAAAAGGGGAATAAGACATGAATGCCACAGAGCTGACACTCATCCAGCAACTTAAAATGACCAGGCGTGAAATTGAGCGGCGCAAGGAGTACGTCGGCTTTACCGATGCAGACATTCGAGCCTTAGTCTCACTGAGAGAGATTGTCGCTGCTAATATTGATGAAATAACCGAGGAGTTTTACAAAAAGATTATCCTTTTTGAAGAGATGGATCGCATTATCGGTGACGCAGAAACGCTTCTCAGATTGAGGAATTATCAGCGGAATTACATATTGAGCCTCTTTGATGGGGAGTATGACGAGGAATATGTCCAGACAAGGCTGCGGGTTGGGGTAGTCCACAAACGGATTGGGGTTCCTCCCAAGTATTACGTCTCCGCCATCCACAATTTATCCAACACACTCCGTAAAATAGTCACATCACACAGCAAAAACGATTGCAAGTCATGCGTGTCAGGGATCTCTTCGATAGACAAAATATTGATGTTCGACCTGTCGCTTACCTTCGATACATATATCAACAGCCTTATGGATGAAGCCGTAAAAATCAGGCAAGAGATGGAAAACTATGCCGAATCTCTTGAAATAATGATAACCAAACGGACAGAGACCTTAACCGAACAGGCGAGCCAGGATGGCCTGACCGGCCTGGCTAACCAGCGGGCGTTCTACTCCGAGTTGAAAAAGGAGCTGTCGCGGGCTCAAAGGCGAGGCCACTCCACTGTTCTAGTTTATTTTGACCTTGATGGATTCAAGAAGCTGAATGATTCCAAGGGGCATAAACGTGGAGACGAAATACTTGTCGCCACCGCCAATTCGATGAGAAGCTGTCTGAGGGAGTGTGAAGTTGCCGCCAGATATGGTGGCGACGAATTTTGTATAATTTTGCCGGAGAGCTCTTTAAGTGATGCTGAAGAGGTCTGCGAGAGAATATGCAGGGCGATCGAGAGCTCGACCGGCGACACCGGTATATCATGCAGTATGGGGATAGCAATTGCCACCCAGGAAAAAAACCTGGATGCCAATACTCTCGTGAAGAGCGCTGACAAGGCGATGTATGAGGCGAAGAAATTGCCCGGATTTGCTATTAAAATTGCTCGGGACGTCTAGGAAGAGAGGCTTGTTTAGTACTAATTCCCCGCAAGAGGCTCATAACTCCCCCCGACCCCCTCTTATCTTAAGAGGTGGAGCTTGAAAGCAAAATCAACGGCATATTTCAAACAGCACCGCTTCAACTTCAACGCGTCCCTCCCCTTATCTAAGGAGAGGACAGGAGGGGTTAGCTTTTGACCCAAAAGTCCCATTTCATCTATCGCCCCATTGGCATCCTGCGCTCCCCATATTCCCGTCGCATTGATGCACCTCATCAAAGCACGGTGGTGGAAGGGACGGAAACAGGGGATTTTGTGATGGCCACTCTGGAACTTCATGATTGGCTAGACGAAAAAGTGATTCAGGATTTGAGCGGCTTCGAGAGGCTTTGGCTCATTTTTGCCTTTCATCTGAGTGAGGGGTGGAAAAGCTCTGTCAAACCGCCTCGTGGTGGACCAAAGCGGGGCGTCCTGGCCACCCGCTCCCCCCATCGTCCCAATTCTATCGGCCTGTCGGCTGTAGAATTGATAAAGATCGAAGGCAGAACGCTGCACCTTCGGGCTGCTGACCTTCTGGATGGCACACCTGTTCTGGATATCAAACCCTATGTCCCCTACGCGGATGCCTTTCCGGACTCTAAAGCCGGTTGGATCGACGAATTAGATGCAAAGCTGGGGCGATATTCTGCGCCAGGTCCTCGAAAACCGAGGTAATTATTCAGTTACCACAATAACCAGATCTTCTTTTTCGACAGTTTCACCCTCTGCATTATCGTTCCCACGCTCCGGCGTGGGAACGAAGCCTGTGACGCTCCAGCGTCGCGTCATCCTGAAACCGGGACGCTGGAGCGTCCGGGGATGCATTCCCACGCTGGAGCGTGGGAACGATGAGTCTCTCCGGTAAATTTGGCGCTGCGCGCCCAAACTGCATTCCCACGCAGCGCGTGGGAATGAGAATGACGAGAATAAAAAGAAAGGCATTGAAATGGAAGAAAAAATAACGATGAGCCGGATTGTCGGCTTTCGCAAAATATGGCGGGCAGCGATTGTTATAAGTATCGGCTGGACTCTATTGATCATATTGACGCTATTTTACGGTTATCAGGAACAATTGAATAACCTTGAAATGCGCGCCATGACCGTGGGGAGGACCTCTATTGAGAAAGACAGTCTCTATCGGAGCTGGATATCCCTCCAGGGGATCGAGCATACGTCCATGTCACGACAAGTAAAAGAGATTGCCAAAGAGCTTCATAAAGAAGCAACTTCCTCCGGATATTACACCAGTTTAAAACCGCTCGGCTCAATGAATGCTCCGACTCCGTGGGAAAAGGAAGCCCTTTTATCGTTTGAAAAAAGTGCCTCAGAGGCCGGGCGTGTTGAGATGGTTGATGGTAAACCTTATTATCATTATATGAGCCGCTTATTGGTTGAAAAGTCATGCATGGCATGCCATGCGGCTCAAGGGTACGTTGTCGGAGATATACGCGGTGGGGTAAGTGAGCTTATCCCGCTGCAAGAGTTCTATGTAATGTTTAACCGCGAGATGCTGTGGGAATATATAAGCCATGGATTCTTCTGGTTTTGCGGGATTGTAATAATCGGCTTAGGTACGCGAAGGCTGCTTCGCGCGACTGCAAACATTAATGAGCAGGCCTCACTGCTGACACAAGAGTTGGCAAACAGTATCAAGCTCCAGAACAGCCTACAGTTAAAAACACTTGAACAAGACGCCATCTTGTCAGCTTCGAATATCGGCATCTGTCTGGTAAAAGACCGGACCATTGTCTGGGCGAATCAATCCATGCATGAAATTTTCGGCTATCCGGTGCCAGAATTGTCTAGCACAGCCACTAAAGAATTATATGTGTCAGCAGATGCTTACGAATCAATGGGCATGGAGGCATATCCGCGTATTACTCAAGGGGTTGCCTATAAAATCAATCTTGAAATGCGCCGCAAGGATGGCACAAAACTCTGGGCCAAGCTGCAAGGAAAAGCTATCGACCTGGATAATATTTCATCCGGAACCGTCTGGACTATTGGGGACATCACCGCTGCTCTTCAAGCAGAAAACGAGCTCAGGCAGGCTCGCGATGCCGCAGATCAGGCGAACTCAGCAAAGAGTGATTTTCTGGCCACCATGAGTCATGAAATTCGCACACCGATGAATGGAGTGATCGGCATGTCCGACATTCTTCTGGAAACCGATCTGAGCGCCGAGCAGCGGGAATATGTCGAAATAGTCAGCAGGAGCGGTGAAAAT
>CAIMXI010000501.1 GCA_903845365.1 uncultured Geobacteraceae bacterium
AGTTGGGGAAAGCAGACCACCCTGAAGAGCTACATCAACCTCAGCGATGAGATCTACCGTGCTGCACTTGGTATCATTAAAACTGTTGACCTGGAACAGCCGGTCAGGCTATTGGGTATCAGCCTGAGTAACCTAAAGCACCAAGCTGAGCAGTTGCCACTCTTCGAGGATGAGCGCAAGAAGCTGTTTGCCACTCAGGCTATGGATAGTATAAACGACCGCTTCGGAAGGATGTCTGTGACGTATGGGACTCTCTTGCCAGGCAAAGAGAAAGCAGGGTCTCACGTAATTCCACCGAGCTGGCGTCCAGATGGTGTGAAAAATATAGATGTCGAATAGGTTTAAGTAATGAATGTCGTGCCGTTGAAGTTGCAATCAAAAGGAAATATCTAAAATGGAAATTGTGATTATTATTTTTGCATTGGTAGCAGGCTCTATTGCCTTTTCTTCTTGGAAAAATTACTCCAGGCCAACTGAACAATCTATTGCTATTAACAATTATGATGACGATGAAAATAGCTGTTGCGTTCGCAAATGCCATGCTTGTGGGCAAGAAGGGGAAATGAAAACATGGATTTCCAACTATATTGCACCTAAAATTATTGTCATTACAGGTTTCGCCCTTGGTTACCTTCCCGGCTTGATATTCCTTTTGTTTTACTGGGGTAAATATAAATGTCAGAATTGTGGCGTAATTGGTAATAACTCAATAAATGCATGCAGCTAAATTAGCATTTCATTTTAGGCTCAAGTAGCGTACGGGCTTTACTACCTCAATATAATCTGGATTATTACAAGCCAGAAGTGTATTTATCGACCAACGCATCATAATCCAGACTGGAAGGAGTAAATTATGAGCAAAGGTGAAGACAGCAAAAAAGCGGAAAAGAAGGCACCTGCAAAAACCCCAAAGGAAAAGAAAGCGGATAAGCAGATTAAAAAAGCGGAAAAGAAAAAATAGCGATTGTAATTAGTGATGTTGATGGCACAGATAGTAAGTTGACAGCAAATGCCGATCCGAAAATGATGAAGTACCAGCGGGGAACTCTGGTTAGAGTTCCCCGCATAGCAATTCCAATTCCACTTGAGATGCACTCGCACTTCGGTCAGGCGGATTCGGAGGTTTTGGATTTACCAAGTGCACGCCGAAGTTTAATCAGCAAGCAGGAAAAACTGAATGGCAAATTTCGGGATTACAGCTAGGCGTGGTGGTTTTTAAGTAACCATCCAGCAACCAGCAAGAATTCGAAAAATCGGTATCAGCTAAACTATTCGGTTTAAAGAATTCCGTTATAGAATCGGTCAGAGGTTCTTCTTCGGTCAAAGTTGCGGTCAAGGGTTCTGTAAAAA
Organism: uncultured Geobacteraceae bacterium; assembly: GCA_903845365.1. Classification (GTDB taxonomy): domain Bacteria; phylum Desulfobacterota; class Desulfuromonadia; order Geobacterales; family Pseudopelobacteraceae; genus JACRCG01. The sequence goes on from CAIMXI010000501.1 coordinate 1,351, forward strand.
AAGCATCAATGATCCTGCGTATAATTTTAGTTATGATTACATCACCCAATCTAAAAGCATCAATACTAATTCTGCCAACTGAAGTGCATATTTGATCATTCGGCAATACAATCAGACAGTTGAGCAATTCACCAAGCTTCTCGATTCCGACTTCCGCTTTAGTTAACCGCCGAATGCCCTCAAGCGTGAAGGGCTCGGTGACTATTCCAATCGCAGTAATCCCTAAAGACTTTGTAATTCTAGCAAATAGCAGGGATAAAGTCGTACCAGTTGATCCACCCATACCAGCCACCAGAATGACCAAGTCAGAACCGGCAATTGACTCAGTAGCTGCCATTAGTTCATTTGTAGCAGATCCATTATCCAACTCTATCATATCTGGTGTTAAATACATTTTTGATTTCACTTTTGAAGAATCTAAAACTTGACGATCCGAGTTTACTACTTGGAAA
>CAIMXI010000502.1 GCA_903845365.1 uncultured Geobacteraceae bacterium
AACAGGAGCCAACCAATGAAAAGACAACTTGTCAGTTTTGATTGGGCATTGAAGAATCTGCTGCGCAATAAGGCCAACTTTGAAATATTGGAAGGGTTCTTTTCAGAGCTTCTGATGCAGGAGATAAAGATAAAAAACATCCTAGAAAGCGAGGGCAACAAACAGACCAGTGACGACAAATCCAATCGCGTGGATTTGTTGGCCGAAGCCGCTGCTGGCGAACTTATCCTGATTGAGCTTCAGGTTGAAGGGCAGTTTGATTACTTTCACCGGATGCTTTACGGTGCGAGCAAACTGATAACTGATTATATGGTATCCGGCTTTGATTACCATCAGGTGCGAAAAGTAATATCGATCAACATTGTCTACTTTGATCTTGGTCAGGGTGAAGATTATATCTACAAGGGAGTCAACGAATTCAGGGGTATTCATAAGCATGACATCCTTAGACTCTCCTCTGTTCAGAAGAAGAACCTTCCGGAAATTATCAATGTTGCCGACATTTACCCAGAATACTATATCTTGAAGGTGAATGATTTTGATGATTTAGCCAAAGATTCACTGGATGAGTGGATCTATTTCCTGAAGAACTCAGAAATTCCTGACGGGTTTAGCGCCAAAGGTTTACAAAAAGCAGCTAAAGAGCTTGATATTCTGAAACTCTCAAAAGAAAAGCGTGAGATATTCGAGCATTTTATCAAGGACCGTCGTATCGCTGAGAGTTCGAGCAAAACAGCAGTAATGGAAGGTGTTGAAAAGGGGATTGCGATAGGGACAGAGAAGGGCAAGATTGAAGGTAAGATTGAAGTTGCCCGTAATCTCAAACTTGCAGGCATCGCTATTGATGTAATTATTCGGGCAACTGGTTTAAGCCGGGAAGAGATAGAAAACGTTTGAACCATGATTTGCACGATCATGGATTGGCGGGATTTTGTATGTAGGGGCGACCGGTGGTCGCCCGCTTTTGAACTTTTGAACGTGTGCCTGGATTTGATTGGTCGGCGAAATACCAGGGCGACCAACCGGTCGCCCCTACGAGATACCAATAATGTATGGGAAGGTGAAATATGTCGGTACAAGAAATGAATTCCAGAATAGATAATCTGAAACAGCAGATCGTGACAAAGTACCACCCGGAAAAGATTGTTCTGTTCGGGTCGGCAGCCCGTGCAGATGAAGAGATCAATGATGTGGATATTTTTATCGTGAAGGACAATGTTCCGGAACTTGGAGCTGAGAGAATCCGTCAGTTGTATCGGCTCATGGATACCGATCTTCCTGTTGATTATCTGGTGTATCGTCCATCAGAAGTGGCCGAACGGCTTGCATTAGGCGATCCTTTTATTACGGCAATATTTGATGGAGGTAAAGTGCTCTATGGCTGATCCTGCTATTGTAAGGGAGTGGATGAAAAAGGCTGACGAGGATTTTTATTTTGCAGAATCAAGCCTCTTGGACGGGAGCGTATTCTACGCCCAACTCTGTTTTCACTTTCAGCAGTCTGCGGAAAAATATCTGAAGTCATTTATAATCGGGAAGGGGCTTCAGTTCGACAAGGTTCACGATCTTGTTCATCTTCTGAGGATCTGCGCTGCACACTCAGCTGAATTCAGCGACTTTAAAGAGGATTGTATCCTTTTGAACACGGCCTACATTGAAACACGCTATCCGGTACATTGGCCGACCGATTACACAAAGGAAACAGCAGAACTGGCTCACGTTGCCGCTGGTAATATTGCCCGGTTAGTTCGCAAAGGGCTTGGGATGGAGGAAAATTCGTAGGGGCGGGTTCGCAACCCGCCCTGCCGGGATAACCACCAAACCCACGGATTTATCGTTTATGGTGCCGGGCGGATTGTGGACCGCGTAAAAAATCAAAGGCGGGCGGGTCACGGACCGCGCCCCTACGAATACATGAAATATATGGAGGTGCTATCCATGAAACCCATAATCACCCTGTTTCTCACATTCTGCCTTCTCGTTTCACCATTCACTCTTCAATCTTCTCAATCGCAATTACGGAGGGACGGTGTATGAAAAAGCTCATGGTTCAAAACAGGTCGGTTTCCATCTCCAGGATAAACGAAGATGATTATATATCGCTTACTGACATCGCACGAGTACGTAACCCGGATGAGCCTAAAGACGTTGTAAAAAACTGGATGCGTAATCGTTCGACTATCGAATACCTCGGCTTGTGGGAAAAGATAAACAACCCCGACTTTAAAGGGGTCCAATTCGACTCCTTTAGACAGCAAGCCGGTTCCAACGAATTAAGAGTTTATGCGGTGTGTAGCGTCAGCGGAACCACCGCATAAACTTTTGTTGAACTAAACTGCGTCTGCCCTGCTACCATTTGGATTTTTATCTCGGATTTTGACTCTGGTCACTGAGAAATGCTGGTA
>CAIMXI010000503.1 GCA_903845365.1 uncultured Geobacteraceae bacterium
TAATAAATCTAAATCATGGAACACGGATCAAATCTGATTGAACGGATCAAGACGGATTTGAAAGCTTTTGAATTTGGCCTGATCCGCTTTTATCCGTTACATCCGCTTTTTCCGTGTTCAATTAAGGTTTTATTTGGTTCCAGCTCGTCCGGGTTAGGCTAATTGTAAATAAACTGGATTGTGTCCTCCGAATAATCGAAAAAAACTGTATTTGTCATAGGTGGAGACCTGACACCATCATTGTTCTCCCAGGATTCAAGGAGTGACCTGATTTTAAATCCTGTAAATCCTGTAAATCCTGAAATCCCACGAATCCGGGTTCAGACAATAGAAATGCCCCAAGCAACGAACCAGAGCAAAACACATTACCACGCACACCAACCCGTAGGGGCGCGGCCCGTGACCCGCCCTGTCACGATATGCGATAATTCCTGGATATGGTGGTTAACGGTTCCTTCATCATTATGGCACCAGCAGGAAGCTATACTATCAACGCCACAGCAACAGGTTACCAAGCCAAGAGCCTCTCGGGAGTAAGTGTCACCTCGGGCAAGGTGGTAGATGCCAGCATGACCCTTACGGTGGCGACTGCATCAAATAAACCAGGCGACTGCGACAACAGCGGCACCGTCACAATCACCGAAGTACAGAGCGCAATTAACATGTTTTTGGGGTTGAAGCCGGTAGAATCGTGTGTGAATGTTGACGGAGTGAGTGGAGTCTCGATCGCCGAAGTGCAGAAAGTGATTAACAGCTTTTTGGGGTTGTGAAGTGGGTTAAGGTAACTGGGATGGGATCAGCAAAATCTCTTCCGCTACCCTGACTGAGCGTGTTATACACAATCAGTTTTAATAGCCTAAATACGGAGTTTGCCATGTTAAAAAGTTATGAAGCGGTTTATCACAACGGGCATTTGCACTGGCTGGGTATGCCTCCGCCACTGGAGATTGAGAAGCGTCACGTTATGGTAGTTGTTGATCTGGATATGAAAGCTACCAAATCCACAACTAATATCCGCCAGTTACTGGCACAAACGCGTGGCTGTGTCAAACCTCTGAGATCGATCGATGAAAAATATTCCAGAGTTGAGGTTGATCAATCCTTTTGAGGAATAATCCTGAAATTTCTGGGTCCTGAAAACTCCGGCCCTTACAAGCTTTGAAATGGTTTGGAACATAGGCGGGGACAACATGTGTCAGCATAAAATTTCGGGTTTGTTACGAGTTTCCATCCCTGTTAAGTTTTCCGGCCCTGAACTGTTCCTGGAAGTAGCCCTTCACCTTATCCGCATCAAAATCGAGGAAGGTTCCGCCGGAAGCGAAATGTCTGATAAAAACCCGCCCTACCGCGTATGAAAACGCACCGTTCACAGCCGGCATGGTGGCAATCGAGAAGGCACCAATAAACGGAATCAGCTTGGTACTGCTGACGGCCACGCAAGTACTGCTTATACCGCTTGCAAGTATGGCGATGGCAGATTTGGAGCGTTGCGAGTCAAATGGTATATCGTAAAGTGCACAGAGTTTTTTCAGCATCATAAGCTGCATCGCCATTAAGCCCGCCATATCCACCAGAGGCATCGGAATCAATCCTGTTGCTGCAGACAGAGCCGAATATTTATACACTGTGGCCATAGCACTCCGGAGCGGCTCCTCCATTTCCGAATGTTCAGACTCCTCCGCTGCAATGGCCTCACGAGCTGCGGTCTCTGCTGCAAATTCCATCCTGGCTATCTCCAACGCCGACAACTCTTTTACGGCAGCAGGCTTATGCACCTCATCCGTTATCAGGGCATCCTGCTGAAGCGGCTCTCCACTTGACTCCACCGCGCCCTGCTTCTCGGACTGTTCAACAGATAACTCTGCCACAACTGTGTCAGGCACAGCGGACTCTACAGCTTCCACCGTTTCTTCAACCATGTCCGGAGTTGAAACTACAATTCCAGCAATTGGATCCTGAAGCGGACTCACCGTCTCTGGCGCATCCTCCTGATGCATCTCGTAGATTCGCTTCCTGGTGCGGTTTATTTTCAGTTTTTCAGATGGCTTACTCATGTAACCCCATGTACCAAATTTAAGCTATTCCGCTTCCGGAACAATCTCCAGCAAATCGGAGACATGCCGGTCATAATCATCCCTGGCGCTGTTCTTGGCATAGCGGGAAAAAATCGTTTCCCCGGCAGCCAGTACCTTGGAGAATTCACTGCTGGTACGAATAACAGCCAGCGGCAGATTCGGATGTCGCTCTCTGATTTTTTCCAGGGCAGTGCGGGACACGGTTTCACGCTGGTCATAGCGGGTGTAGAGGATTCTCACTGCCGGATGAGGCAATCCGAAGGTATCGCAGATGGAAGCGATCTCGCCCAGAGTAAGATCAAGCCCTTTCAGAGAAAAGGCGTCGCTCCCCACCGGAACCACGATCGTTTGAGCGGCACAGATGGCCGAAATAACCGCAATCCCCAGCGATGGAGGGCAGTCCACTATTACAGTGTCAAATCCGAGAATGCGGAGCTGGTCACATACCCCTTTGACCGCTTTTTTTTGTGATCCCGGGTTAAGCAGGCTGGCATCCAGCAGCGCGTTCTCAAGCGATGACGGCAGGATGCTAAGATTGCTGCTCAATGTAACAAGCGCATCGGCAAGCAATTCGTCGGGATGCTGCCAGATATCGAAAAATATCGGATCATCATCTTCAGGAACCGCTCCCAGCGCCAGACTGGAAGAACCTTGTGGATCGAGATCGATGACGCAGGTTTTGAAACCATATTGGGCAGCTCGCACTGCAGTGGAAATCGTACCGGTCGTCTTACCGATGCCACCGCGCATCGTCGTATGTGCGATTACACGGAATGGGTAGGAGACCCCCTCCTCTATCAGAAAACGCCTGACCCCCCGGGGGGTAATACCGTTGGTTGCAGCATTCAGTCGCACCAGTTCATCCGTCTGGAAGCGTTCCTCAATCTCCCAGGTAGGCATGCGGCATTTGGCTGCCAGTTCACGGGATGTCAAAAGGGAATATCGTTCAGTTGTCATTGGCCAATTCCTCCGGTACAGCATCCAGTTGTTCCATGCCCGTTCTCGCCTGTGCTTTATTATTCAAGATGCACAACGAAAGCACTGATTTTATTGGATGATTGTATTCTGTATACCGTCAGTTTAGCCCGGGAGCCGGCGCTGTTGCGTTGGACGATAAAGCCATCTTTCCGCTCACTGGAAATTGGCTTGTATTCGCTGCTGCCCGCCACCTCACGCAGTGCCGTTTGCATAAAGGAGTCTGTCAACATCTGGTTATTAGCAGCCAGAACCTGCACCGCCTTGATCTGTCCGGCGACTCGATAGATGCGAATATCACGCGCTTTATCAACATATCGCTCCCAGCCGGGGCCTCGGGCTGAATATTTGCTGTCACGGCCAGCGACTGTTACAAATGACGGCACGGACGAATCTACAGCAGGAGCAGGCTTGGCACTCCCTGCCATCTCTTTCTTGACCGGCAGAGGGGCGGCTTCAGGCGGCTTAACCGGTTGTGACGTTTTGGCACTCGTTGCTGGCGTGGCCAGTGGTGCGGCTGTTTTCGGACTAACCGAAACCGGCTGAGCCTCTGGCTTTCTATTGAACAGATATACTCCACCTGCTACAGCACTCAGCAATACCAGAACAATGATCATAAAAATCCAGAACCGCGAGCTCTTTCGCACAAGTTCCGGAGGAATATCTGTACGTGGTTTCTCGGTTTGCGTCTGCTCAAGCTCGGCCTGCAAATTCTTCCTGGCAGTTTCGGCGGATAGCATGGCCAGGCGGGATAGCGGCTTTTCTGAAGATACCTGCTGAGAAATGTTTTCAGTATACGGTTGTGGTTTCTCGGTTTGTGTATTCTCGACAAGTTCGGTCTGCAAATTCTTCTGGGCTGTTTCGGCGGATATCATGGCCAGTCGGGATAGCGGTTTTTCTGCATACTCCTGAGAAATGTTTTCTATTTCTGCATCTGCTTTCTCAACATTTCTTCGCCTTGCCAGCTCGGCCTGCAAATACTCCTTGGCAGCTTCGGCGGCTATATTGGCCAGATGCAATTTTTCTTCGGTAATTTTGCGCTCGTTAAATTCGACCTGAAGCTGATCCATGACGGAATCCAATTCCTGTTTCCGCACGTCAAGTTCGGAGTGAAACCTCTCCTTGGCAACTTCAGCGGATATCATGGCCTGATTCAACTTTTCCTCAAAATCTTTACGTTCGTTAAATTCAACCTGCAACTGTCCGATGACCGTCTCTAATTCCTGCTTCCGCTCAGCAAGCTCAGCCCGCAACTGTTCGCTGACCGTATCGGCGGCTATCAGGGCTTGATGCAATTTCTCTTCGGCATCTTTGTGCTCGGTAAATTCAACATTGGACTGTTCGTTGGCCTTTTCCAGTTCCAGATTCCGCTCGGCAAGCTCACTCCGCAGCTTTTCGATAACAGAACCTAATTCATGCTTCCGTTCAGCAAACTCAACCCGTAACTGTTCGCTGACAGTTTCTGCGGCTATTAAGGCTTGGTGCAATTTTTCTTCGGCATCTTTGTGCTCGGTAAATTCGGCATGAGACTGTTCGCCCATATTTTCCAGTTCCAGCTTCCGCTCGGCAAGCTCAGCCTGCAACTGTTGGTTGGCAGCTTCGGCTGCTATAATGCCCTGATTCAATTTTTCTTCGGCAGCTTTTTGCTCGTCAATTTCAGCCCGTAACTGCTCGATGACAGAGTCTAATTCCTGCTTCCGTTCGGCAAACTCAGCCTGTAACTGCTCGCTGACAAATTCGGCAGCTACTCTGGCTCGATTCAATTTGTCTTCGGCAGCCTTACTCTCTGCAAGTTCAACACGAGACCGTTCGTTAAGATTTTCCAGCTCCAGATTCCGCCCGGCAAGCTCAGCCCGCAACTGTTGGTTGGCAGCTTCGGCGGCGATAATATCCTGGTTCAATTTTTCTTCGGTAGTTTTTTGCTCGTCAATTTCAGCCCGTAACTGCTCGATGACAGAGTCTAATTCCTGCTTCCGTTTAGCAAGTTCAGCCTTTAACTGCTCACTGACAGTTTCGGCGGCTACTACGGCTTGACGCAATTTTTCTTCGCCAATTTTGCGCCCTATAAATTCAACACGAGACTGTTCGCTCAGATTTTCCAGTTCCAGCATCCGCTCGGCAAGCTCAGCCTGCAACTGTTGGTTGGCAGCTTCGGCGGCTATCATCTCTTGATTCAATTTTTCTTCGGCTTCCCTGCGCTCGGCAAGCTCAGCCTGCAACTGCAGATTGGCGGCTTCAGCGGCTATTCTGGCTCGATTCAATATTTCTTCGGCAGCTTTGCGCTCGGCCAGCTCAGCCTGGAACTGTCTGTTGGCAACTTCGGCGGCTGCCATGCCTTGATTCAAATTTTCTTCGGCGGCCTTACGCTCTGCAAGATCAGCCTGCAACAGTTGGTTGGCGGCTTCGGCGGCTATCATATTCTGATTCAATTTTTCTTCTGCATCTTTTTGCTCAGCAAGCTCAACCTGCAACTGTTGTTTGGCAGCTTCGGCGGCCACAATCTCCTGGTTCAATTTTTCTTCTGCATCTTTACGCTCTGCAAGCTCAGCCTGCAACTGCTGCCTGGCTGCTTCAGCGGCTATTATCTCCTGATTCAATTTTTCTTCTGCATATTTTTGCTCTGCAAGCTCAGCCTGCAACTGTTGTTTGGCAGCTTCTGCGGCTATCATGTCCTGATTCAATTTTTCTTCGGCAGCTTTGCGCTCGGCAAGCTCAGCCTGCAGCAGTTGGTTGACCGCTTTGGCGGCTATTATGTCCCGATTCAATTTGTCTTCGGCCATTTTGCGATCGCCGAGTTCATCCTGCAACTGCTCTCTTAGAGCTTCGGCTGCAATTACCGCCTGGTGCAATCTTTCTTCGGCATCTCTATGCTCGCTAAATTCAACGTGAGACTGTTCGCTTACATATTCCAGTTCCAGCTTCCGCTCGGCAAGCTCGGCCTGCAACTTTTGGCTGGCAGCTTCGGCAGCTATCAGGGCTTGATTCAGTTTTTCTTCGCCTTCTTTGCGCTCGGCAAGCTCAATCTGAAACTGTTCGGCTACAGCCTCCAATTCCTGCTTCCGCCTGGTAATTTCATCCTGCAACTGTTCGTTGGTAGCTCCAGCGCCCACCATGTCTTGATGCAATTTTTCTTCGGCAACTTTTCGCGCGGCAATCTCATCATGCAACTGTTGGCTGGCAGCTTCGGCAGCTATCAGGGCTTGATTCAATTTCTCTTCAGCTTCTTTACGCTCGGCAAGCTCAGCCTGAAACTGTTCAGCCACTGCCTCCAATTCCTGTTGCCGCCTGGTAAGTTCAACCTGCAACTGTTCGTTGGTAGCTTCTGCTGCAATCATAGCCTGATTCAATTTTTCTTCGGCATCTTTGTGCTCGGTAAATTTAGCCTGCAACTGCTCGTTAAGTATCTCCAGTTCAAGCTTTCTCTCGGCAACTTCAGTCAGTAACTGCTGGTTGGCAGACGCAGCGGCTGTCCTGGCCTGCTTCGACTTTTCTTCGGCCTCTTTGCGCAACTGTTCGGCGGCTATTACGGCTTGATGCAATTTTTCTTCGGCATCCTTGTGCTCCGCAGATTCAATCTGCAACTGTTCGTTGACACTCTCCAGTTCCTGCTTTCTCTCGGCAAGTTCAGCCAGTAACTGTTGATTGGTAAATGCGGCGGCTACCTTGGTCTGCTTAAATTTCTCTTCGGCCTCTTTACGCTCAGTAAATTCAACCTCCAACTGCTCGTTGGCTCTCTCCAGTTCCAGTGTGCGCTCTTTAAGGGCCTGTTCCAGAATTTCACACTTTTGAAGAACCTCTTTCAATAGTTTGTTTTCGAAAATATCGTCCCCCACAGTCTGTGTCGCTGCTGCCTGATCAACAGCCGGCACACTAAAGATATCACTTATTTGAGTCTCAGGCATCGACGGGAAAGCAGGTTCAACAGTCAGGGGAGAATCCTGAAACCCGGCGTTATCAGCATCCTTCTCAGGATAAGATGCTTCTTCGGTCTCAGTAGTCTCAGTCGTCCCATCGGAACCATTCATACCTAAGCCCTTCAGCCACTTTTCGACAACTTCAGCCAGATACTCTTTCTTTACCGGCTTAGCCAGATAGTCATTCATTCCTGCTTCAAGACATTTTTCACGGTCGCCTGGCACTTTGCTGGAGGTCAACACGACGATCGGCACGTCATGATTGAGAACTTTGGACTGTTTGTCCCGGATTATCCCGGTTACTTCAAGGCCATCCATAAGCGGCATCAGCCGCTCCATAAGCACCAGGTCATACTCTATCGACTCAAGCGCAGCGATTGCTCTCTGGGCATTGCTGGCAATGTCTACAATGTAACCCAGGTTAGTCAGCCTGGTTAGGGTCAACTGCTGACTAATAAGGTTATCTTCGATCAGAAGGATGCGCGATTGCGCTTCTTCATTGGGTAGAGGAGTTTGTGAATCGGATGGAAACTCTCCAGCGGCCAGGATGCCTGCTTCCAGCGTAATATTTGCAGCTCTAACGGAAATCGGCGGAGATCGGTGAGGAAGGGCGGAATCCATGAACTGCTCGCCGCTGATAATTCTTTCCAACAGGGAGCTTATCTCCGAAATAAGCGTCTCATCTTGCTGCTGCAGATCGGCAAATCCCTTGAATAGACCCACCTGCGGGGTGGTTCCGACATTGCCTTCATATAGCATGATAAATGAAGGCGCGTCGTTGCCAAGCATCTTCCGTATATACCGGACAATGGAGTCGCAGGCTACGCCCGCAATCCGTTCCTGGATTATGACAGCGGCAGGGTTCTTTTCGAAAACTTCATTCAGACCGTCGTCGAAATCGACCACTAGGCCGATTTCGGTCTTAATCAGTGGCTGGATGAACTTTTGAATCAGTTTTACTTTGGGATTATTTGATATGATGAGCAGGCTGAGCATGTCGACCCTTTGAGTCGTTTTGTTATTATCAATCAAGGTGTAACAGGTACATGGATCCGGCTGGCCAAAAGGGGTGACGTGGCTCTAAATAAACAGGTATTACGGCATTGTCCAGCTTGCCGGTTGCTTCATCTTGATCCAGTATCCCATACCTGGTTCGAAAGTGGTCAGGCTGTTCACCTGCCTGTTGGGGACGTAGGAGAGCCATTCACTATCTTTCCAGCCCCAGATACTCTCTATTAACTGAGCTATGGGGCTGATAGCATTACGTACCGCATCTGAATGGGCTATGCACCCCACAAGATTCCAGCCAGCCACAAGTGATAGAGGCTTGTCCGTTTGCCCGGCTCCCAATCCGCTCAAGGTAAAAGATACGGAGGTATTAGCCGGGTCATTACCCGTGGCACCCCAGTGCAATTTAAACAGAGCATCGAGTCCGATCTCTTCAGCGTTAGCTTCACCCGCCTTCAAATGCTCCAGAGCAAAAGAGTTCACCTGCGCAAGCAGTTCCCGGTAAAGCGGCGCCTCCGGATCGGCCAAAAATGCCCGGAGCGAATTTTCGAATCCGATTTCAACGATCTTCGCCTGCGCAGACAGGTCAATTTCTTGTTGGTGCGGCATAGTCTCTGCGCGAAGTTCCTCCGCAGTCCGGTAATTGGCAGGTCGCAGGTAGGCTCCCCCGGTTATCATAAGGCGGTCATAAAACCAGCTTATCATATCCTTTTTTATATTTTCACGGCGCTTGTTTGTTTCAAGGTCAAACCGAGCCCATTCGAGTTGCTGATGCATCTGTTCCGGCTTCACTCCGAAAGTAGAGCACCACTTCAGGGCGAGCGAATCTTCAAGCCCTTCCTTTGCCCAGTATGCACCGACTAGCGCAGCAGCGACTGGGGCTTCTTTTACTTTTAAAACAGCAGGTGCTACGTTCTCTTTTAAAACAGCAGGTGCCACGTTCTCTTTTTGAACAGCAGGAGTCACTTTTTCTTTTGTTGCGCTACTGGTAAAGATGCCTGGCTGTGTGGTCGGTTGTCCGGCTGATGATCCCTTCGCCCGCCAGACAGACGCATCTGAAGGCTGATCCTGCGATTGATCCCAGCCACCTCTTCTTGCCCTTGAAGCGTATCTGGAACAGAGGTAATTATTCATTTTGTAACTGAAACCTGCGGGGTTGAATCTGCTATCCCTTTTTTTGTCAAGAAGGTACAAATACCCTTCCGTTACAAGTACGAGCAATGATTCACGGACAGTATGGCTATCAATAGCCAGCTCTCTGCGAATGGTCTCCACGTTCGAGCAGCCATGAGCAACTTCATACAAATAGACCAGTATTCTGCCTTGATCCTTTGTGAGTGGCCTTCTCTTTGCCTGGGTTGAGAGGTCCTCATATTGAAAATGTGGATGAACGAGTGGTTGATAGAGCGGCTTTTCAACTGATCTGGTGGCTTTTTGCGAGAGAGTGGCTTCCTCCCTGACAGTATGAGCCGACTTGACAACAGGGGGCGGCGTAACAGCATGAGTCTGCTTAGCCACAGAAGCCGTAATGGTAGCAAGGGTGGGGTTTTGACGCTCAAACGGAGCAACAGCAGGGGCATGCACTTTTGCAGCCGGGGCTACCGGGGATTTGCCTTTCCGCGAAAAAAAGTCCTCAATGTTAAGGTCATCATCGTCGTCGTAGTCATTATCTATCGATTTGACAGGAGAAACAGGGACTGGCTCCTCAATCAGAACCGGAGCGACAACAGTTTCACGCAGAGCGGTATCGGGGACAACCGGGGCCACAGCCTCACGCACGGCAGCAGCAGGGGCCAGTGGAGATTTGCCTTTCCGCGAAAAAAAGTCATCAATGTTAAGGTCATCATCGTCGTCATTGTCTATGGATTTGACAGGAGAAACAGAAGCCGGCTCCTCAGTCAGAACCGGAGCGACAACAGTTTCACGCAGAGCGGTAGCGGGGACAACCGGAGCTACAACCTCACGCACAGCAGCAGCGGGGACAGCAGGAGCGACGACCTCACGCACAGCAGAAGCAGGAGCTGCAACCAGAGCCGCAGCAGAAGTCGCAACCGGAGTGAAAACAGTTTCACGCACAACGGCAGCGGGGACAGCAGGAGCGACAACAGTCTCATGCATTGTTACAGAATGAACGACCGGGATGGCGACGGTCTCATGCACGGCGGCAGAATAGGCAACAGGGGCTGGCTCCTCTGTTGGAACCGGAGCGTGGGAGACCACGCTTTTCCGCGAAAAAAAGTCCTCAAACTGACGATCCTCCAGGTCTTCATCATCCTGCGCTTCATTGCCAGCATCCTTGAGGATATCAATGACCGGCAGTTGATCAGTCGATTCTCCCGACGACAGGTCGTCTATCGGTTCAATCTCCAGCTCTTTAGTATAATTTACAGCGACCACTGGGAGTGGCTGCTCAATTGTTACCGGATCGACAACAGCCTCAGGCTCTTCTGCAGAAGCGGCTGTTAAAGTGTCAGAGGACGGGGCGTCTTCAGGTAAAGAAGGATCCTCTTCCTGCATATCCTTGACAGAATCCTCGAGGGAAGGTTCTTCAACATCAATGACCGGCTGTCGATCAATCGATCGCTCCCCAGATGAGTCGTTCTTCGGCTCGGTCTCCGACTCTTCATCCAGATGCTCTAATAATTCAATACTCCATCCGGTCGTCAGATTGCTTGATAAAGCCTCCAACTCTTCCAATTGATCCGGTTCCAGAACCTGCGGCTGTTCCTGTCCGTCCGGCTCGGTCTCTTTTTTTGGAGCAGCGGTTTTATGGTTGACATGAGGTTTCGCTGCGGCAACCTGTTTCCTGGCGACGGCCTGTGCGACTACATTCTTCTTGGTGGCGGTCGGAGCAGCTTGAGTGACTACCTGCTTTTTCGGAGCAGGCGGAGGAGCAGACTGGGGGGCAACCGGGGCGGCAGTCTGTTTTTTTGCGGCAACAGGGGCAGCCGTAGTATCTTCAGGGATGTCGGCCTCGGGCGAAGTAAAGTTGTCATGCAGGCTATCAACAGCAGACTTGAGGCCAGGTTCGTCAAAGAACCGCGAAAACAGGGCGTCGAAACCTTTACCACCGCGAACTTTTGTCATTATAGGAGTCCTAACACTTCATTAGCAAGCGAGCGAAATTTATGACTTGCAGTACATGAAGGAGAATGTCGTAATACTGTAATTTTTTGGGCAACGGCCTCTTTGATTTTCGTATCTGTATGAATGACAGTAGCAAACACTTTGGCCGCAAATCTGCGCTGAATATGGTCAACTGAAGCACGGCTGATACTCGTCCGGCCATCAGCCTTATTGATGACAGCCTTGAGGAAGCGTAATTCCGGGTTAACCCTTGCAGCAATTGAGCTGATCGCTTCAAGAGCGGCAACGAAACCGTCCAGGGAATAGCGGCAACCGGCTTCGATCGGTATGATGGCACAATCACTGGCAATCAGACTGTTGATCGTATACAGTCCAAGTGACGGATTGTTGTCTATTATGGTGATATCATAATGTTCATTGGCATATTTACGAATACTCTTCCTTAATATCTGGTACGATTTTTTTACATCCTGGTAAAGGTCTACTTCCAGGTGGGATATCTGTGGTGAGTTATTCACTGTATCAATATTCTTGTACGAAGTTCCATAAATGCATTCGTCAACGGGAGTCCCGTGGGCAAAAATATCATACAGGGATTTTGGTTCAGCAATGTCACCGGCGGGAGAAAAAATAGAGGATGTGTTACATTGGGGATCGCAATCAAGAACCAGCACCTTCTTGCCACGCATAGCCAAAGCATGAGCTAGATTGGTAGCAATGCATGACTTACCAACCCCCCCCTTATGGTTAATAATGGATACAATCAATGGATAGCTCCCTGCAAATAACTTTATTTTGCGTGACAATATATACGTAAATAGCCGTCTGTCAATATATTTCCCGACGAAATTTCGGAAGAATTGACGAAATTTTAACGGAGGTTTCCTTGTCATTGACAGCAGGCATAAAAAATATAATAGTTGTAATTATCTTTTAAATGGGTTATTTATCTCATTATTAGAATAATGTATTATTAATTAACACTATTCTGCTAGAGGACGATCAGGTATTATTGCTGAATAAATTCGAGTATATACAAAACTTTTGCACGGGAGATTATGATGAAAATACTTGTTATTGAAGATGAAAAGAAAGTTGCCAGCTTCATAAAGAAAGGGTTTGAAAACGAATCTTACCAGGTTACTCTCAGTCACAATGGTGAAGATGGCCTTCAAAAAGCAACCAGCAATGAATTCGACTTGATCATTCTCGATAGTATATTACCGAAAATGGATGGCTTGACTGTTTTATGTCAATTACGTGAAACAGGTATTCAGGTTCCTGTTTTAATGTTAACCGCAAAAACGGAAACGACAGATATTGTTACCGGACTTGATTCTGGTGCAGACGCTTATATGGCAAAACCATTTGTTTTTGCAGAGCTACTGGCAAGAGTGAAGGTGCTGTTCCGTAGAAGTAAACAGTTAAGAGGCTCCGATATTCGGTATGCCAATCTGCGAATTGATCCTGTTGATCACAGGGTTTGGAGAGACGATACCGAGATCAGGCTTTCGGGTACGGAATATCAGATACTTGCTTATTTGGTAAGACACGCGGAAGTCCCTGTTTCTCGAAAAGAAATCGTAGACAATTGTTGGAAAGGGCCGTTCAGTATGTTTTCAAATGTCGTAGATGTTTATATCAATTATATCCGGAAAAAAGTTGACGTTCCATTTTCACCGAAGCTGATTCACTCTATTAGAGGTAAAGGATTTGTTTTGAAAGACTAAGTAGCGGAGTAAGGTTGATCATCTGGAGGGGTATGGAACTGATTCTCGATGGCATATCCATGGCACTTAAGCTGATTTTTTCGCTTGACCGCGAGGTACTGTCGGTTACCCTGCTTTCACTCGGAATTTCATGCAGTGCCACGATTGTCAGCCTCCTGATAGGAATTTCTTCGGGGGTTGTGCTGGCACTTGCCAGTTTTCCCGGTCGGCGTTTTGTCATCAGCCTGGTCAACACCGGCATGGGCTTGCCGCCGGTTGTTGTTGGCCTGTTTGTGACACTGCTACTCTGGCGCAGTGGTCCGCTCGGATTTATGGAAATTCTCTACACCCCGACTGCCATGATTCTTGCCCAAACGGTCATTGCTACACCCCTTGTGGCCGGCATCACTATCGCCTCAATCCAGAATCTTCCTGCCAATCTTAAACTTCAGGTGCGCGCCCTGGGCGCTACCCGTGTTCAAACTGTCTGGATACTTGTGCGGGAAGCCCGCTTGCCGCTCCTGGCGGCGGTGATGGCCGGTTTTGGCGGAGTTATTTCCGAGGTGGGCGCTTCGATCATGGTCGGCGGCAACATTAAAGGACAGACCAGGGTACTTACGACAGCCACCGTAATGGAAACCGGTAAAGGGAACTTTGATGTCGCTATCGCCCTGTCATTGATTCTGCTGCTGCTGGTATTCGGGGTCAACTACCTGCTGACAGTCATTCAGCAGCGGGAGCGACCGCGATGATAGGACGTGCTGCCGAGGCGATCAAGGAAGCAGAGGTCTTTGTCATTACAGCCGGCGCGGGGATGGGAGTCGATTCCGGTCTGCCTGACTTTCGCGGTGATAAAGGCTTTTGGCATGCGTACCCTGCTTATGCGCGGTTGGGACTCACCTTTATTGACTGCGCCAACCCACAACATTTTTCTGCTGACCCCTCCCTCGGCTGGGGCTTTTACGGCCACCGAACCAACCTCTACCGGGATACCGTTCCGCATGAAGGTTTCCATATTATCAGGAAGTGGATTGAGCGGAAGAAGGCAGAGTATTTTGTCGTGACCTCCAACGTCGATGGACAGTTTCAAAAGGCCGGCTATGCCGATGACCGAATTGTAGAAGTTCATGGTTCGATCCACTGGCTGCAGTGCCAGTCGCCATGCAGCAGCACTATTTGGGATAATAATGAGGTCATCCCGATTGATGAGAACAGCATGCGGGCACGTCACCTTCTGCCCCGCTGCCCCGACTGCGGAGAGGTCAGCCGCCCCAATATCCTAATGTTCGGCGACTGGTCATGGCTGCCGGATCGTACCCGTACCCAGGAACACGCTTTTGATCGGTTTCTGGCCGCGCATGCCGGGCGTCGCATAGCGGTAATCGAAATGGGGGCAGGAAGTGCCATTCCGACAATCCGGGCGACCTCGGAGAGAATCGGGTGGAATTATGAATATGCGACGGTGATTCGTATTAACCCCAGGGAGCCTGAAGTAGCAGCGCCCCACATTTCGCTGGCGTGCGGGGCGCTGGAAGGGTTACAGGCGATTGATGCATTGCTTTAGCGCATCAGCAATGGGTAACGTTTGAAATCAGTGAAGTGAGATATGAAGGGAGTTGATATGAGTCGCCGTTTCCCGCTCCAGCAGACAGCCGCTTCTAAGGTCGGTGTCTTCGGCGGCATTGATAAGGCGTTTGGCGGCGGAGAGTGCATTAAGCGGATGGCTGGCAATCCGCTCTGCAAGTTGGACTACCTCTGGCCAGAAAACATCATCGGCATAAACCCGATCCACCAGCCCCATTCTCAGAGCATCGGCCGAGCTGTACGGCTCTGACGTCATGAAAATTTCCCTGGCAAAATTTTTGCCGACAATGTGAGGCAGTTTGTGCGTTCCGCAGAAACCGGTGATGATGCCGAGCTTTGCTCCGGAATGTCCGATGCGTAATCCTTCAGTGGCGATGCGGATATCGCACGACATGGCGAGATCACAGCCACCACCCATGGTGATGCCGTTCAGGGCACAGATGACCGGTTTTGAGCAGGATTCAATCTGGTCGAACAGCGATTGTCCGAACTCGGCAAAGTGAAAGGCATCGCCTGGAGAGAAGTTCACCATCTGGCCGATGTCGGCTCCAGCAGCAAAAGATTCTCCCGGATAACCGCTTAAAACGACAGCATACGCCGATTCATCTCCCTCAAGTTGCGCAAACGCACGCTTCAGCTCGCGGATAGTGGTGATGGAGAGTTTGTTAAAACGCGAACCGGCGTCGAGCAGAATATAGCCGACCCGGTTCGTTATCTCTATGCGGAGTTTTTTGTAAGGCATCAGGCCCGAGGCTGAACATTCTCTTTCACCCAGGCAACAATATCTTCCGTAGAGGTACCGGGGGTAAAAACCTCGCAGATACCGGTAGCTTTCAGTCCTGGGATATCATCTTCCGGAATAACGCCGCCTCCGAAAACCTTGATATCGTCGACCCCTTTTTCCTTGAAAAGCTGCATGACTTTAGGGAGCAGAGTGTTGTGCGCCCCTGACAGAATCGAGAGGCCGACACAGTCAACATCTTCCTGAATGGCGGCGGAGACTATCTGCTCGGGAGTCTGGTGCAGGCCGGTATAGATGACCTCAAAACCAGAGTCACGAAAGGCACGGGCGATTATTTTAGCGCCACGATCATGGCCGTCCAGCCCCGGTTTTCCGACAAGTACGCGTAAAGTTCTTTCAGCCATGGTAAATACCCTCCAGTGTATTAGTGGTTAAGTGATATTTCTCTACATCTCAATGCCGATTCTCGCCGGAATTCCAGCCTTGTAGTAATGCTTGATCTCACACATCTCGGTAACCAGATCCGCCGCTTCTATGATCCTCTCATCAGCATTACGTCCTGTCAGCACCAGTTCGGTTTTTTCCGGCTTATTGCGGATCAGCTCCAGCACCTGTTCGATGTCGATCAGGCCGAAGCCGACAGCGCCGTTAATTTCGTCGCAGATAAACAGGTCAAATTCACCTGACGTTAATAGTTCTCTCACCTGGGTAAGCGCTTCCTGCGCAATCCGCCGGTCTTCTGTGATCTCTTTGGTATTGACCCATCCCGGTCTGCCGCTCTGAATGATCGTCAACAGCGGCGCAAGTTTTTCTGCGGCAAGATGTTCGCCGTAGCGCCCCCCCCCCTTGATAAACTGGAACATGCAAACTTTCAGGCCGCGCCCAACCGCCCGCAGCGCCAGACCGAGCGCAGCGGTCGTTTTCCCTTTGCCGTTGCCTGTGTAGACCTGGACACACCCCTGTTCCAGCGGCATGGCTCATTCTCCTTTGAATTCAGGCGCGCGTTTATCGAGAAATGCCTGCATCCCTTCGCGTTGGTCGAAGCTGGAAAAACAGAGGGCAAAGGCATCCCGTTCGAGCATGCATGCGGTCTGCAGGTCGATATCATACCCGGCATTGACAACTTCTCCGCCGATACGGATGGCGTTTGCGCTCCGCGTACAGATATGTTCGAGCAGCTTTTCTGCGTTAGTTAAAGCCTCTCCAACAGGGTAGAGCCGGTTTATCAAGGCGATCCGGTAGGCTTCCTCGGCGTCAATAAGGTCGCCACTGTATATCAGCTCTTTTGTTTTTGATTTGCCTACCAGTCGGACAAGCCGTTGAGAGCCGCCGCAAAAAGGAATCCGTCCTGTTGCTATACCGGGAAAGCCGAAGCGCGCTGACGCTGACGCCACGATAAAATCACAGGCCAGAGCAACTTCCAGCCCCAATCCGGCACATTCACCCTCAATGACGGCTATAGTCGGCTTGCCTATTTTCTCGAGGTCGAACATTGTTTTCTGGCCAAAGCCGGACAATTTCGACGCAGTCTGTGGAGATAAAGCACTTTCAGGCGAACAGTGGCAAAAGCCGTCTCCTGACCCGGTGAGCAGAATGCCTTTGACTTCCTCCGTGCGTGCCAGAGTTGCTATCTGGCGATGTAGATGCTCCAGAAGATCCCGGGAAGAAGCGGTGCGTT
Source organism: uncultured Geobacteraceae bacterium (assembly GCA_903845365.1). Classification (GTDB taxonomy): domain Bacteria; phylum Desulfobacterota; class Desulfuromonadia; order Geobacterales; family Pseudopelobacteraceae; genus JACRCG01. The sequence continues at coordinate 16,773 of CAIMXI010000503.1, forward strand.
TTCCGGAAAGAGTCAAAACGGCTACGCCATTCAACGTGGTATGGATGTAGCCAACTCTTTCAGGCACGGTGATGATCCTGTTAAACGGTTAATTGGATTAAGCGGCGCGACTATAACAATTCAACTGTATACGGTCAAGAAAAGCTTTCCTGGCATTTCCGATTGCGGAAATGCCGAGTTGATGAAGCAAACGCGCCACAACACACCTACCCCTCAGCCATCTCAAAACCGACTATATTCCTGCTCTCACGACTGAACTCCACACCGATCAGGTGGATCGGTTCGCCAAACTGCCGGTATTTTTCGGCGTACCCTTTTGCCTGCAACTGCTCCAGCGCTCTCCCCTCCGATGTCATCTCCACCACCTTGAATTCAAAAAGATAGATGTGACCGTTATAGCGTACCGACATATCGATACGTCCCTTGTTGGTGCTGTCTTCCACCTGGATATCCAGCCCGAGAGCGGCGAAATAGCTGTAGAAGATGCTGGCGTAATATCCTTCAAAGTTGGCGAGCTGATTTTTACGGTACCAGTCGTGCGGGATGGCGGCATAAAACGAGTGGAACAGATCTTTCAGCGCCGGAATATCGTTGGCAATAAGGATATCATACAAACGGCTGACGTTGCGGGCAGGCACCATCGGATCCTGGGATAACGCCTGTAGCAGGCAGTCGTTCAGACTGGCCAGCACCTCTTTGTTTGGATAACGGAGAGTGAGTTCAAGGCGCCCGGGAAGGTAGCGCGCCGAATCGATGGTGAGGTAACCGGTCTGGAAGAGCAGCGCCTCGCTGGGGATATTGCCAACGTCGAAGGTGGAGAGCAGTGATTCAGGAGCCATAATCCGGCCAAGATCAGGGGTAAACTGCTGCCGCTCGGAGAGCAGTTTAATAAGAAATGTCGGTGTTCCGGTCTCAAACCACCAGGGGCGGAACAGGCGATTGCGGAACAGCAGCAATACGTCAAACGGGTTGTAGACAGCATCCCCCAGCCAATTATAGCCGTTGTACCACTGTCTGACCTCCTCACGGTCAAGTCCTGCCAGTTCGGGAGTGAAGACGGTTTCAAGTTCGGTGTCGGTGTAGCCGCAGATAGCGCTGAACCGGGCATCCAGGGTAATGTCAGTGAGGTTGTTCAATCCGGAAAACAAGCTGACTTTGGAAAACTTGCTGACTCCGGTAAGGAAGGCAAATTTGATATACGCATCTGAATCTTTGATAACAGAATAGAAATCCTTCAGTCCCTCACGAATTTCGCGGGCGGCTTCCGGATCTTCAATGCGATCCAGGATAGGCTTATCATATTCGTCAACCAGCACAACCACCCGTTGACCGTACTTGCTGCGTAGAGCCCTGATGAGATTTACAAAGCGACGCCGCAGCGATACACCTGTAGAAGCTTCCGTATCTGATTCATAAGACGCGAGCTGCCCGTCCAGACTATCTTCCAACTCGGCACGTGAACCTAAAACTCCACCGCCGAAACTGATCCTGATGACCGGGTACGGTATCGACCAATCCCAGGTATCGTGGGCGGCAAGATCCTTGAAGAGCGGTTCATTAGCTTCAAAGAGCTCTTTCAAGGTATCCAGAAACAGGCTTTTGCCAAAGCGGCGGGGACGGGAGAGGAAATAGTATTTCCCCTGCTCAATTAAAGAAAGGGCAAAACCACTTTTGTCAACATAGTAATACCCCTCTTCACGAATCTCGCGGAATGTTTGAATCCCTATTGGCAGTTTTTTTCGCATGGCACACGATCTTTCTTGCTGAATTTATTGTCTTGTCACTCATTCACAATGGTTATATAACCCATTATACTAGAAACCTTGACGAAATAGTACCTGTCATTTTATTTCAAGGGAGAACTAATCATGCATATTACTTCGCTCGTCCGTCGCACCGCCCAGGCATTCCGAATTGCTACAGAGGAAAACGCCGCCTGGCTCCATGAACATATGAGCCCCTACTTCTTTCAGGCTATGTCAGACGAAGATGAAGCTTTGGCGCTGCTTGCACGGGAGATGGGCTGTCTGCAGTACAACCGCCATCTGATCCTGACAGACCACGCCAAGCGGTTGGTGGTCGCCTGTGGCAACCGTCCCGGGTCGCTCTATAGTACCCTGACAAAGCTGGGTGACCGGGAAATTTCATACGCCATGTTTTCGCATTCAAATGCCGGCATGCCGGGTCAATGTGATGAGCTTGAAATTCAGCGCTTTGAGTTTGATCGTCGCCAGAATCAGGAAATCGATCTTAAACGCGAGATTGATATTTCGGCAGCACTTACTAGAAAAGTGCGCAGCGAACTGCGCTCCTCATTTCCCGATTTTGACCTGAAAAAATTCGATTATCTGCTGAAAATACTCTGGCTGAACAACGAAAACTTTATCCGGATGTCGCCACCATCCCGGATCGCCTATCTGATCTGGCTCTTTGACAGTGCGAACTCTTCTGGCGGGCTGTTTCTTGATATCGCTCAGGTGGAGCGCCAGGGAGTCAAGGAGACAAGAGTGCTGTTCGGTGTCGGCAATCCGCCGCAGAAAGATTTCCTGCTGCAGTTGCTGGAAGTTTTCAACCGCCTGGACATCGGAATCCGCAGGGCATATTGCCTGACTATCTCAAACGGCGTTCATCCTTATTTCCTTGGTTCGTTTCTCGTTATCAGCCGTAAGGGGGTAGATATTTCACCTGAGAGTCCACTGGCCGATAGCCTGAGACGTGAATTATGCACGACCCAGATACTCTCTACCTCCTCTGAAGCGTATCACGAGTTTGTGGTTAAAGGGCGGCTCTCAGGTGAGGATGCGGCGCTGGTTAATGCTTTTGTTTCTTTCTGTCACACAACGCTGGCTCATGGTCAGCCTGAACGGTTCGGCCTTGATGACGTGCGGAGCGCCTTTTATGATCATCCCGAAATGGCCCAGCTTCTGATACGGCTGTTCCGGGTCCGCTTCGAACCGGAGCTGAAAGAGCGTGAGACCCTTTACGCTGCAGTTCTTTCAGAAGTACAGGGCGCTGTTGAGGGATATAATACCGGTCATCGCTGGCTGGATGATATCAGACGTGGAGTTTATCGCTGCTGCCTGCTGCTGGTTACCCACACTCTCAAAACAAACTTTTTCGTGATTGAAAAACAGGCGCTGGCCTTCCGCCTCGACCCTCAGTATCTGCGGCTGTTAGGCCGGGAATTTACCGCCGACCTGCCGGAAGCGCTCCCGTTCCGCGTCACGTTTTTCTTCAGCCGTTTCGGCGCCGGCTATCATATCGGCTTTTCCGATATTGCCCGTGGTGGCTGGCGCACAGTTATTGCCCGCAGCTCCGATGACTTTATTACCTCGGCCAACACCATTTTCCGTGAAGTGTATGTTCTAGCGAATACCCAGCAGATGAAAAACAAAGATATCTATGAAGGGGGCTCAAAACTGGCGGTCGTGCTCGATGCCTCTGATCTGGAACAGGCGGGGGGTGAGAAGGAAAACTTCCGGCTTTACAAGCTGCAATATGGTATCGCCAATGCGTTTCTCGATATTTTTATCACCGAAAACGGCAAAGCCAGAGACCGCCGGGTTGTCGACTACTACTGCGATGATGAGCCGATCGAGATAGGCCCGGATGAAAATATGCACGACGGGATGATTGAGGCGATAGCCGCCCTGTCTAAAAAACGGGGCTATATGCTCGGCGTAGGCATCATGTCCAGCAAGCGTTTCGGTATAAACCACAAGGAGTACGGTGTTACCTCTACCGGCGTGGTTACGTTTGCAGAAATCACTATGGCTGAAGCGGTCGGTATCAATATACGGAGCGATACGTTCTCGCTCAAGATGACCGGCGGTCCGAATGGAGACGTTGCCGGCAATTGTCTTCGCATCATGCTTGATCGCTGCCCCGGAATGCAGGTTCGCCTGATTCTCGACGGGACAGCCGCCCTCTATGATCCTGATGGCATCAGTTTCGACGCATTACGGCGCATCACTCTTACATCCGATCTAGACGGTTTTGACCCGGCCTTCATTGGGCCGGGCGGCTTTATCATTTATCGCACCGGCCGTCGTCTGGAAGGGTTGAAGGAGTCGCATCGGAAGGTCATGCGGACTCCAGCCGGTGTTGTTGAGGAGTGGCTAGATATCGATGACTTTAATCGCCTCTACAACAGCCTGGTCTTTACTGTCAAGGCGGATCTGTTCATTCCTGCCGGGGGACGTCCGGAAACGATTGACGCCCAGAACTGGCAGATGTTCCTAGATGAAAATGGAATGCCGTCTTCAAAGGTTATCATAGAAGGAGCCAACTCCTTTATTACTCCCGAAGCACGGATCAAGCTACAGAAGAGCGGCGTCGCACTGATGCGGGACTCCTCTGCCAATAAATGCGGCGTCATCTCTTCATCGTATGAAATTATCGCCAACCTGCTGCTCTCCGAACGTGAATTCATGGAGCATAAGGAGCGGTATGCCGCAGATGTCCTGGCGATACTGGAAAAACGGGCCGCTGACGAGGCCAGGCTTATTCTGCTGCGCCACAAGGAAGCTGAGGGAACTCTGCTCTATAGCGAAATTTCCGAAACGATCAGTCACAATATTAATAACCTGTACACGCGGCTGTTCGACTTCTTCTCACTTCGCCCTGACCTCTGTATGCAGCCCCCTTTCCGTCAGGCGGTAATGAGCCACCTGCCACGCATGCTGCAGGAGTCAGCCCGGTACCGGCAGCGAGTCAGCAGGCTGCCGCAAAAATATCTCTGCGCAATTCTGGCTTCCGAGATCGCTTCTTCACTGGTCTACAGCGGCAGCAGTGATGCCGACTTTGAGGATATGATTCGTCGGCACCTGGCCAGGGTGTTGTAAATTTTGCTTTTATTGCGCCCGGTTGTTGTGCTAGAAAACAGGCTGATTATTTCATACATCACTTAGATGCCACCAAAAGGAGTCTGCCATGTCAACAAATAACGATAATGCCGCTGCTGCTGTGATTGCTTTTGTATCCGGTGCCGTGATTGGCACAGTTGCCGCTCTACTGCTTGCCCCCTCTTCCGGCCGTGAAATGCGTGGGAAGCTTTCTGACTTGGGAGAAACCGCTTCCGAGCGGATGAAACGTCTCGCTCGTGAAGCAAAATTCAGGACTTCGTTTAAAACCAAGGGCGCCGATTACGAGTACGACGGCGGAGATGCCTGGATTTAGGTGAATCAGATGAAATTACACGATGGACTGAAATCCCTTGGCTCTGCCGCTACCACTTACAACTACGACGAACCGGATGCCGGACTGCTGGAATTTTTTCCGAACCCTTTTGCCAAAGCGGAGCTGAACCCTGTCGGAGCAGTCGGGACGTTGCATATCGAATGCCCAGAGTTTACCTGCCTCTGTCCAATGACCGGACAGCCCGATTTCGGGAAGATTGTCATCGATTATCAGCCGGACCAACTTTGTGTCGAGAGCAAAAGCCTGAAGCTGTATCTCGGCTCGTTCCGGATGCATGGTGAATTTCATGAAGCGGGGGTTAACCGCATCTGTAATGATCTGGTGAAGCTGCTTGAGCCGGTCTACCTGACGGTGCGCGGAGAATTTAGCCCCCGCGGCGGCATTCCGTTCTGGCCGACTGCGGAATATAGGAAGAAATAGGAACCACCCCCAACCCCCTCCTTATCAAGGAGGGGGCTTAATTACACCGGTAACAAGGAGAATTAAATCTGCATGTTTTCAACATCCGACTTTAAAAAAGGGCTTGTCATTCAACTGGACGGAGCTCCCTGCCTGATTGTAGATATCAACATCAGCTCGCCCACTGCGCGTGGCGCCAACACAATGGTAAGAACCAAATACCGCAACCTGATTACCGGTCAGGTACTGGAGAAGACGTTTCGCTCCGGGGATAAGGTTGATGAGGCCGATTTCGAGCGCCATAAAGGGCAGTTTCTCTATGCAGACGGTGGCAACGGGGTGTTTATGGATCTTGAGAACTATGAGCAGTTCGAGATGCCAGCCGATGAATTTGAGCCGCTTTCGTTATACCTGCTTGATGGCACAGAAGTGGTTCTCGGGCTGTTTGAAGGGCGGATGGTGAACGTCGATTTACCAATGACCGTTGAATTGACAGTGACAGAGACGCCGCCGGTCATGAAAAACGCGACAGCTACAGCCGAAACGAAGGAAGCTATCCTTGAAACCGGTCTGAAAATTCGTGTTCCCCCATATCTTGAGGCGGGAGAAAAAGTGAAAGTTGATACCCGTGACGGTCGCTTTCTCTCACGTGCCTGACTGCTGAAGAGCTTGATCCCTCAGTGTGTGGTACAGATGGATCAAGCAATACCTGAGATAAACTCTTTCATTTTTCCAATCGCCACCCGCTCTATTTTACTATCACCCTCTTTTGTTCCCTTTCACCACCACACACGCATTAAGTTGCAAAGCCAGATATACGTAAAGAACCAAATTAGATACTTTATAAGGCTTAAATGGATATAAAGTATAATATTTGACACTTTAGCACCTTTCTTATGCGGGTGGTCGAGCTCTTCTCCAATTACTTCGAGAAGCTCCTTGACTTCTTTCTTTTTTGGATCAAGCTTGCCTGCCTGCAGCAGAGCTTCTTTTGCTTTCTCCGTTTCAGATGTTAAAGTTTTTACTTCTGAACCACAAACTCGTCTCTACGATTTTTAGACCACGCTGCCTCGTCGCTCCCCTGTACAGCCGGCTTTTCCTTGCCGTAGCTCAGCACTGAAAGCCTCTCAGGCTGTACTCCCAAGGTTGTCAGGTATTTTGCCGCAGCTTTTGCACGCCGCTCGCCAAGCGCCAGGTTGTACTCGGCTGAACCTCGCTCATCGCAGTTTCCTTCAATACGAACTTTTACAGTTTTTTTATCTTTTATCAGAATTTCGGCACTCCGTGTCAGAGTATCCCTTGACGATTTGCTTAAGTCAGAATTGTCAAAATCAAAGTAGACTTTGTCGAACGCCGCGTCACCACCTGAAGCTTTGCCAGTATTTTGCGGATAAGTCATCGCAGAAGCTGCTGGAACGGTCTGTGCTGCCGTCGGTACGTTCTTTTTATGATCAGCCGCTGCCGTATTGGCCGTTGGCGTAGAATTAGCCGGTTTGGTCATCGCAATTGGCTCATCCTTTTTGACAACTTCCTTGCTTGCACACCCAAATGCCCCCAACATCAATCCGAAACATCCAACTGTCATAATAATTCTTTGTCCCGCGTTCATGGCTCTTCCCCTTTCGTTGTGTCTGTTGACATAATATGTTTCATGTGTTAATTATTTACTACACTAACTATTTCTATGTCAAACAAAAAAATGGGGCCTGGAATGAGCTTACTCGAAAATGACAAAGGTGCTGACAATGTGGTTTGTACTTTGCCCGTTGAGCCGAATGGTGAAATGATCTCCGGAGTTGTTGAGTGGCTTCATAACCTGTTGAGTACATTCGATGAACAGTCTCGTGAAATTAATAAAGTGACAGGAGTCAGCAGAAATGAGGTTCTTGCTATCAGAATGGTTTCGATTTCACCGTCGATCACTGTTTCTGAGCTTGCAAAGCGTATGCAGATCAGTTCGGTCACCATGGTAAGGATTCTTGACCGGCTGGAGAAGAAGGATCTCATTGCCAGAACACGCTCGAACAGAGACCGGCGGGTGGTCGAAATCAGTATCACTGATAAAGCCCAGGACATCGATGTGATGCTAGGCAACATAACTCACGATATCCTGAAATGTTGTCTGGGTGTTTCTGACGATGATGAACTGTTGGCCAAGCTCAAACCGTTGCAGAAACTATCTTCACAAATCAATTCAAACAGCTTAGGCGTAACCCTGGAATAGAAGATAGAGGAGTTGTTGTGGTCAATAACCTCTCATTTCAAATAAATCTGGATGAGGATAAAACAATGAAACCTTCACTTGATCTAGCCCTTATAGGAAATGGTCAAATTGGTGCTTTGATCAACAAAGCTGCCGAAATTGTCTGGTACTGTCTCCCTTCTTTTGATGGCGACCCGGCTTTTTGCTCCCTGCTCAATGCTCACGCTGAAGAAGAAGGTCACGGTTACTGCTCGGTAGAACTACTCGACTGCTCCACAATCAGCCAGCACTATATCGATAATACCGCCGTGCTGGTTACACGCATGACCGACCACCAAGACAGCGAAATTGAGATTTTTGACTTCGCCCCTCGCTTTCGCCAGTACGGCAGAATTTTTTCACCACTGATGTTGATTCGCGAAATCAAACTAATAAGAGGAACGCCTCGAATCCGTCTGCGTGTTCGCCCAGCCTACGACTATGGAAAGTGTCTCTGTGATACGACGCGTGGCAGTCATCACATTCGCTATGTTGGTTCTGACTGGGTATTGCGCTTGACGACGGATATGTCATTGACAGCAATTAAAGAGGAATTACCTTTCTTTCTCGATAGAAAAATCACTCTGATATTCGGGGCTGATGAGACCATCTCAGAATCGGTTTCCGATTTGGCACGCCGCTTCCGCTGCGAAACGCTCAGTTATTGGCAAGATTGGGTGCGGGATCTCGGTATCCCGTTTGAGTGGCAGGATGAAGTAATTCGAGCGGCGATTACGCTCAAACTAAACGCATTTGAAGATACCGGCGCGATAATAGCTGCCATGACCACCTCAATCCCCGAAGCTGCCGGAACCACCAGAAATTGGGATTATCGTTACTGCTGGCTGCGCGACTCCTATTTCGTTGTAAATGCACTTAACCGTCTTGGTACAACCCACACTATGGAGAAATATCTCGCTTACCTTATCAATCTCGTCGCTGGTGGGAGTGGCAGTGCTATTCAACCGGTATATGGGATCGACGGCAAAGTACGCTTAGTTGAAAGCATTGTTGAGTCGCTGCCGGGATATCGCGGCATTGGGCCGGTGCGAGTTGGTAATCAAGCATACCAGCAAGTACAGCATGACGTGTATGGCTCAGCAATACTGGCAGTGGCCCACGTATTCTTTGATCAGCGCTTGGTACGAAGAGGGGACAACGCACTCTTCAGACGTCTTGAACCTCTTGGAGAAACCGCCGTGCTCGTCTACGATCAGCCTGACGCAGGTCTGTGGGAACTACGAGGTGCCTTACGAGTGCACACGTTCTCCAGTGTCATGTGCTGGGCAGCCTGCGATCGATTGGCAAAGATTGCGACCCGACTTGGAGTCTCCGAGCGTGCTTCTTACTGGCGTAACCATGCGGATCGAATTCACGCGGTCATCTGCAAATATGCCTGGAACCATGAGAGACAGGCCTTTGTTGCCTCATTCGGTGGTGATTCCCTGGATGCCAGCATGTTGCTGCTCCATGATATTGGCTTTCTGACTGCTGACGATCCACGGTTTGCTTCGACAGTTTCTGCTATCGAAGACGATCTTAAACGTGGCGATTATATTTATCGCTACCTTGAGGCAGATGATTTTGGCGTGCCGGAAAACGCATTTCTCGTCTGCACGTTCTGGTATATCTATGCATTAGTCGCCCTGGACAGGAATATTGAAGCACGGGAATTATTCGAGCGACTGTTGTCATGTCGTAACAGCCATGGGCTGTTTGCTGAACATATCGATCCCAGGACGGGAGAACAGTGGGGTAATTTTGTCCAGACCTACAGCATGGTTGGCCTGATTAATTGTGCCATACGTCTGAGCCAGCGTTGGGACAGCGCTTTTTAGGCGCTAGATCGTTATCTGGATAAAGGAGGAGAGCAAATAAATGCCCTCACATAAATTGTCATTACGTTCGTTTCGACTCGCTTTCAGATTTGTGCTCCCACTTACGATTGCGCTTGCGTTGCTCGCATATGCCGTTGTGCCACTGGTTGATAAGTTGACTCTTCGTTGGTTTGTACGTGATCTTGATATCCGTGCTCGCTTAATCACCAGCACGATGCAGGAACCTTTTGAAAGCCTGCTTCTGCTTGGTGATCGCGGCAAAATCAACACTCTGCTTACAAGAGCTATTAGAGATGAACGCTTGCTTGCTCTCGGGTATTGCTCTCCAGAAGGCAGGCTACTCTACCGAACCGCTAATTTTCCAGAATCGGTATCATGTTCACAAACCAAAAGCCCAAATGGAGAGATTCAACCACTTCAGCAACTGGCTCAGGGTATGGTGCATGTTGCCGTCAAACCGCTTGATCATGACAAAGGGGCGACAGGTGCGCTGGTTCTGGTTCATGATATGAGTTTTGTTGAGCGCCGAAGTGCTGACACCCGCAATTATGTGATTCTGCTATTTGCGGTGCTTGGTATTATTACGTCATTGATAACCGTTTTTGTTGCACACCTGAGTTGGCGCGGGTGGATGGATGGAGTACGCGCTATGCTCCGTGGTGAGGGTTTGTTGAAGCCGTTCACTAACCCTGAAAATTCGGAGTTGGAGCCGCTTGTGGGTGACCTCCGTGTCCTCATGCGCAGCCTTGATGCAGAAAGAAGGCTTGCGGATGACATTACAATCACTTGGAGTCCGGAGACCCTTAAAAACCTCCTCCACAAACAGTTGGTGGGTGAGAAGATTATCGTGGTTTCTAATCGCGAACCATACATCCATAGCAAAATAAATGGCGAGATCGAGGTACATCGTCCCGCCAGCGGTCTGGTAACTGCTGTTGAGCCGGTCATGCGTGCCTGCTCCGGCACTTGGATAGCCCACGGAAGCGGAACTGCCGACCTGGAAACGGTCGATAAATTTGACCGCGTTATGGTGCCGCCCGATAAACCGGAATACAACCTGAGAAGAATCTGGCTCACGGAAGAAGAGGAAAAGGGATACTACTACGGATTCTCCAATGAAGGATTCTGGCCGCTCTGTCATATAGCGCACGTCCGGCCGGTATTTCGTACCTGTGACTGGGAGCAGTATGTGAAGATCAACCAGCGCTTTGCCGATGCCGTGGTCGCTGAAGCAGACAGCGACAATCCGGTTGTGCTGGTACAGGATTATCATTTTGCCCTGTTGCCGGGTATGATTCGCGCGCTTCTCCCCAAAGCAACCATTATCACTTTCTGGCATATCCCGTGGCCCAATCCAGAGTCATTTGGTATTTGTCCATGGCGTGAGGAGCTGCTAAAAGGGATGCTGGGAAGCACGATTCTCGGCTTTCATACCCCCTATCACTGCAAGAACTTTCTGGAAACGGTGGATCGATATCTGGAGACCCGTATCGAGCACGAATCATCCACCATTTCCCGTTGCGGACAGTTGACCATGGTCGAGAGTTACCCGATCTCGATTCAGTGGCCGCCCTCCTGGCAAGGCACACTGCCGCCGGTGGAACAGACCCGAGCGGAGATTCTGACAGAACTGGGTCTTCCGCCGGATCAACTGTTAGGGATTGGTGTTGACCGGATGGACTATACCAAGGGGATTCTGGAACGGTTCAACGCGGTTGAGCGCATGCTGGAACTGCACCCTGAACTGGTGGGCCGTTTTAGCTTTATCCAGATTGCGGCTCCGAGCCGCTCGGCGCTTGAAGAATACCAGGCTTTTGAAGCGCGGTTGCATGCTCTGGAGCAACGGATCAATACGCGCTTTACGCAGGATGGACACAAGGCGATACTCCTCAAGGCCGCGCACCATGAGCCAGACCAGGTAAATCGCTATTACCGGGCCGCACAGGTCTGTATGGTTACGAGCCTCCACGACGGCATGAATCTGGTTGCCAAGGAGTATGTGGCGGCACGCGATGATGAGCGGGGAGTTCTGGTGTTGAGTCAGTTTACCGGCGCTGCCAACGAGTTATATGAGGCGCTGATCGTCAATCCGTATCATGTGGAGCAGACTGCCGAGGCGCTCTACCAGGGACTAACCATGCCGGAATACGAACAGCAGGAACGGATGCGCAGCATGCGGGCCCAGGTGCGTGATTTTAATGTGTATCGGTGGGCCGGGCGAATGCTCCTTGACGCTGCCCGGGTTCGCCAACGGGAAAAATTAGCCACAAGAATCGGGAGAGTGTCGTGACAGCATCATACATATTCAGTCCAAAAGGACTTGCTGCTCTTGCCCGCTTTGTTGAACCGGATACCCTGTTCGCGTTCGATCTGGACGGCACCCTGGCGCCGATTGTCGATGACTATGCAGCAGTGCAGATAGCGGAACCGGTTCGTGCAACATTGGGACGGTTGGTAAAAGTTGCGAAAGTTGCAGTGATCACCGGTAGGTCACGGCAAGATGCCATGGCGATTCTCGGATTTGAACCACATTTACTGGTTGGCAACCATGGCTCTGAATGGCCAGCCCAAGCGGGTCGTCGGAATTGGCAACAAATAGCGCTTTGCCTCAAATGGCAAGAACAGTTGAAAAACATGTTTTGTTGCATTCAGGGGGTAGAGATTGAATTTAAGTCTGAATCAGTTTCTCTCCATTATCGTAAGGCAGACGACACGGAAAAGGCTCTCTCACTCATTAATGCCGCAATTGCGAAACTCGAACCGGCACCCCGAAGAATAGGAGGTAAATTTGTTGTCAATCTACTTCCAGCCGAAGCATTAACAAAAGGGGATGCGCTTGTCGCCGCTATGGATATGTTCGTGTTGCAACGGGCGATTTTTATCGGTGATGATGTGACGGACGAAGAGGTATTCAAGCTGAAGAATGTGGACATTTTCGGCATACATATCGGAAATGATGACCAGACTGCAGCACCGTATTATCTGAAAAAACAATCGGCGCTGTTGGGGCTGCTCAATTCAATGGTAGGGATGCTGGAGTCGCACAGTGACAAAAATGCTCTGTCCATCAAGGGACTAGAAAAAGGAGAAGAACCATGAAGACAGAAAGTATGAAAAGTATGACGCTATGGCTTGCGATAATGATGATATTTGTCGGCTATTGGCGATATTTCGACTAATATCGGGAGTGGTGTTCAGTATCGAGTTAAAGTAATAAGCAGATAAACAGGGATATCCGATACCATTTCAGATACCGTCTGACTGTGCGCTGCCGCCGGAATTTATTACCAGCGACAATGATGCAAGATTTTCCTGATTTGATTTCTAGCTCGTAATTAATAACCCTTCTGCCGTGACTTCCTCCCTGGTAAAATGAGGCGCACGAAAATTCATGCTTGGAATATTAAAAATAATCGATGTGTAGTGAGAAAACCCAGACCACCAGGTCGCCCAGGAATTAATATGATAATTGAAGCGGGAGTTCTTCAGCATGCACATATCAATTGCTACCGGCAGCACATTTCCAAAAGCGCCATGTTGTGATTGATGCGGAAGCATCAACATGCCGTAGCGTTTTGCTATCTCGCACTTCAACTCATAGCAATCGCTTGTCACTACAACAGGAAATTTAGCATGCGGTAACACATGCTGCTCGATTGTTGAATATATTACCTTTATTATGTCGTTGCGCACCTTACTTGTAGTTGTCTCTGTGTAAAAGTGATCGCCACAACGCAAGCTGAGTACTTCGTAATCTGTCTTTTGCAGTGATTGAGTCATCATGCGCTCAACATCGTCCGTAAATAGATAAACCTTTTGAATAAATTTACGGGTGCTCTCTGGAAGAGTAAGACGATTCCAATTGCCAAGGTTTGTGCAGACATAAAGCTCAGTTTCGTTGGAATTCTGGAATGAAACCAGGCGGTTTTGCAGCACCGTGTGGTCTTCAAAAAACTCCTCCGCGCAAGCAATTCGACTTTCTTCCCCAACATGGAAGATCGATGGATCCTGCTCAATCAAGTCTGCAAATTCGGTTTGACTGACATCAATAAACAGTTCAATCCCGCTATTTTGCACCTTCTCAAAAAGATGGCAGGCGCCCCGGATAAAATCACCCAGTCCCGGTGGACTATTGACCCATTGCTGGGGTCCTTTGTAGACTTGAATGACGCGCTTCATCTCATTATTCCTTTTTTTCAACAGCGATCCCGCTCACTGGGCCACTTAAGTACCATAGAACTATTGACTGTCAAGATAGGATTTTTTGATACTCCGCTATCCGATGTGCAAAATTGATTTTTTTAAATCATCCAGGTAGGGGGCATACACGTTGGCAAGTGTAAGCGATGGAATAGTATAATTGCCCACAACAACTTTCCCTTCTGAAATACCCAGGCCGTGAAAATGGTGCCAAATCGCTTCGTTGCATTGAAAGCGAATTGAATTCCATGGTGCTTGCATCCATTCCTGATGTTTAAGTACATGCACCTGTTCAGGGAATCGCTCGGTCCAGTCATCAAGATATTTCTGATCGCCGAATTTTCCATCTTCAAATCGTATATGGCACCATTCAATACAACGCTCCTCCCACCATTTGCGAACAACTTCTCCTCCCTCACGATAAAAGGTAATAAACTGTACGCAATATTTTCCGCTGGTGGCGGATTGATCGTATTCTGGAGCAAAACCATGCTCAGTAATCAATACCCGCTTTCCGGATCCTTCCAGCTCACTAAATATCGGAGACGGGCTTTTAAGTAGCCACATGTCTGCGTCTATGTATGTTGCGCGAGCCACAGTAGGGTCTGCTTCAAAAACGAATTGCGGAGTGAATGGTGTCAACGTCCAGCAATATTCGACTTTATTTCGTGCAGCTTTAATGCTCTTCAATTCATCTGTTTCCAGATTCTCTAATTGCAATAACTGCATATGTGGCAACGCCATTCTCAGTAAGACATCATAAGTACCGTTGTCCATACACAATACCCACAGCGTGAAAGCACCCGAGTGACGTTCCATCGAGGCATATAGAGCCACCCCCCGAAACAAATACAGACTGTCAAAAAGTGTTACATAGTGTTCCATACTTTACCCTCGATTACCTCGATATTCTGGGATAAGGCTGTGCAACCGCATTAAATGTATTCATCAACAGTTGCGACTAATTTCAGCAAATACGGGAGTTTGTGAACGATCATGCAAATATAAACTTTCTTTACGCGCATTGTTACCGATTAACTTTACCAAACCAATAGGCCAATTGCGCATACTTTGGATTGCAAGCGAAACATTTGATGACAGGTTTCCTACAAAATAATCACATTTAGCTGCTAGTAGTGAATCCAACAAGACTTCCTCGCCGATTTTGATGCCATCTAAATCATTCATAAAGTGTACACCGACATTGGACGCAGAACGAGTCGCCTCAGTAAATAGTAGCTTATCTCCGTAACGCATTCTATATTCCTTTAATACCGTTTCGGAATCAGTAAGTAAAAACACACCAATACCGGGATTCAGCTCTATAATTCTGTCAATGCATTCGTAATTGAAGGCATTGAAGGCGTTGATTCGATCAAGTTGTTCACATTCAAATTCCATCTCATTGCACTTATCTGAACCACGCACATGTACTCCAACCCATGGCCTTCCAGCCATATATCGCTTCCAGAAAATTTCGACTTTCTTTTCCAGACTAGCCACTGGTTTTATGTACTTTTTGAACATTTCAGCATACAATTCATCATCTGTTTTACCGAAATATTTGGAGCTTCTTTGACGCTCACCTGAATTGACCCATGTTTACTCAATAAAACTGACCCATCCATGTAGCAATGTTCAGATTATTCGACCCATCAGATACCCTTTAGGGGTAATGGTGGGTCGTTTTTTTATTGCTTATTGAGGAGTCA
>CAIMXI010000504.1 GCA_903845365.1 uncultured Geobacteraceae bacterium
CACTCCAGTGGCTTTGGTGATTGAACTTGACCATGTGGAAGCGGTAAGGCAGTTAGCGTTTTTCAGCCAGACAAGTCCTGTAAGCCCATCAGTTACCGTGCCGTTGCCATTGTCTGTAAAGCGTGGCGTCGGCCAGGCAGCGCCGGTACAGGTACCACTGTTTCCAGTACAGACCGTTTGACCGGTAGCGGGGAGGATTATGATCGCCGCTTTTGATTCCATTGGGTAGGACAATAAATATGTTATAAGTATTATGTATGTTGCATAATTATTCATGTTAACAACTCCATAATTATCTTAGTCGCGCACAGCTAATAAATAACAATAATAATAGGCTCTACTAATGTATCCTTTGGCAAGGTTAACAGTAAAGCCACTGGTGGAAGTACAATAAGATTGATTTATACCAAGATTTAATCCCTGTGATTTTAACCAAACAAGGTTATCGGCATTATTGAAATTCACCAAACTTACTAATTCCAATCTATTAGGAACACGCCATTGTCCAGCATCACTTCCGTTGCCTGCACAAATATTTAGTGATGAGGCTACTGCCATTGCATCACTAACATTCTGCATTTGACTATTACACGGCTTCCAGGCAAGCCCAGTTAGATTATCAGTTATCGTCCCATTATTATTGTCTATAAATCGTGGTTGTGGGTAGGCAACTCCAGGTTGCTTCTGGCCATCCTGCCCTTTTGCTGCCGCGTCAGTGCAGGAGATCAGAGCACCAGTTGCATTATAACAACTGGTCTGACCGGTGGCCGGAAGTTGGACAGCAGCAGCAAATGACTTAATCGGGTAATAAACCATCGTGAGTAGAATGAGCGAAATTGACAACTTAAACATTTTTGTGCCTCCTTTTATAGATTAACAGTTTTACTACGATCATTATTTCAGATGTTAAAGTTGCTTGGCAATCTGTATTTACAACCCAAGGAATGAGTTAATCACCTTCTGCACCTCAGCAATAGAGACACTGCCGCTACTGTCAATATCAACGCAGACATCCACTGTTTTCAGCCCCAGGAACATGTTGATGGCTGATTGGACCTCGGCGATGGTAACAGTGCCGCTGTTGTCGCAGTCGCCGGGTTTGCTTGATGCAGCCGCCACCGTAAGGGAACCCAACAGTGTCAGGTCTCCACCTATGACAACGTCAGTTTTACTTCAAGATTTTTCAACCATCTTCTTCAAGCCTGGTAGTGTGGGCAAAGTTTCATCTTGCCGCAGGACGGAGCAAAGTAAAGCTTGCCCACCCTACCTTACCGGCCTACCGTTAGCATCTTTTCTTGAATCCACAAATTCACTATGGTGTCTGCTGATATGCCCTGCGATGCAGCAATTGCACGAAGCTGCTCTGAAAGACTTCGTTCAACAGCAAAATACGTGACCTGTTGTTCTGCAATAAACTCAAAGTCGGCCTTTTTTGTATTTTCCCAAATGTCTGCCAAGTCATGCCTATCCCAGTATTCACCCATTTCTGTATATGAAGATGCTTTTGAAGTTGAAGATTTAACTCGCTTCATATCGTTTCCTTTCATTGACTGTCATATCACGCGCAGATATGACAAGTGCCTTCCTATTTGACTTTAACACAAAAAAGACGATGAGATACCGTCCCGCCTCAGTTCTGCCAAGTGCTGAATAAACATTTTCATTCGACTGATGTCCCTTCTCAACATAACGATACTGAGGGGATAAAGAAAACAACTCAATAACTTCCATTTGAAAAACAGAGTGTTTTTGCTCCAGCTTTTCTACAACTTCCTCAAGCCAGATTACGCCATGAATTTTCACAAATCTAACCTTTCTTGATCCCCTGGCGATTCAAGCGCCTGTTAGCGATACGATGCAAAAGGTGGGCAGGTAAAGCCTGCCCACCATACCAGCCTCGATCGTCAGGTCTCCACCTATGACAAGTTTTATCGTTCCCACGCTCCAGCGTCCCGTACAGCTACCACCAACGGTCAATTTCAAACAACCCATCTTCCCACAGTGACCTTGGGAACGCAATGCTTTGACGCTTCGCGTTACTAATGCCTGGACGCGGAGCGTCCTGGTATGCATTCCCACGTAAAACGTGGAAACGATATAAAATATGATTTTCGTAGGGGCGGCGTCCGCGACCCACCCTGCCGTGATAATCGCCATATCCGGGGATTATCGCATATCGTGACAGGGCGGGTCACGGACCGCGCCCCTACGGGTTGGTTTGCGTGGAAACGGGTTTTGCTATGGTTCGTTGCATGCTGCATTCCTATTGTCTGAACCGGGATTCGCGGATTTCTGGATTGTCGGGATTAAAATCAGGTGAATCCTTGAATCCTGCGAATCGTGGTTCAGACGATTAGCGTATATTTTATCGTTCCCACGCTCCAGCGTGGGAATGCAGCCACGGACGCTCCAGCGTCCCGTATGGGGCTACCACCACCGGTCAATCTCAACCAACCCATCTTCACCCGGTGACCCTGGGAACGAGAAACAACGATGTTCGATGGTTATGGCTGACGTGACGCTGGAGCGTCACTGGCTGCATTCCCACGCTGGAGCGTGGGAACGATCTCAGAATCTCTGAGCCAACTCCTGTAACGCTGTTTCATCAA
>CAIMXI010000505.1 GCA_903845365.1 uncultured Geobacteraceae bacterium
AAAAAAGCGCTGAACGTTTCGCATGTCCATTTTCTCCTTAAAATCTGACCTCAAGGCCAGTGGAAACCAGATTGCGCAGATAGTTAAAGGTATCGATAGTTGATATGGCTCTGCTGTTGGAATAAATCAGGTTTAAATAGATGAGAGGAGCAATGCGCTGATTGATGGTTAATGATGAATTGACAGAGGTAACTCTCCTGCCAACAACGATGGAATCGTACTTCTGAAAGAAAAACTCCGACGAAACTATCAATTTGGTAGATTCCGCAAGTGGATAAAGCAAATCGGCACCCACTTTTTTTCCCAGGTTTTTGCCGTTTGCACCATGAGTGTTCTCGTATGCCACTTCACCTCGAACGTTCAGCATCCCGCCGCCTTCAGAAAACAGATAGATATAGCCAAGCTGACCTGAGTAAAGATTTGCGTCCCCGTTGTCATCTACAGGCACATTGCTGGCGAACATTTTTCGTTGCGAAAATGAAAACGAGGTCTGAAACAGATTGGTCTGATTAATTATATAGGTGTCAGTTGGGTGAACTGTGTACTGAAACGAGGATTTATGATAGCTGAGTTTACTCGTTGATGGTGGATTTGTCACATCATTATCAGCAAGCGCCAATATTAATGGCAGGCTGAAGACATGGTCGCCCGCTCTAATTCCGGTGGTAATTGACAGGCTCTGAGACAGAGTGCTTTTACTGATATATCTCAGATAGTTCATGTTGTTTACGGAGTACTGGGCATTTAGCGTCCATGGCGCAGGAAGCGGGACATCATATTCCACCCGCAGGCTTTCACCAATGCTGCTGTCACGCAGTTTTTCTCCTGAAGATGCCAGGACATTTGTATCATACTGATAATTCGACCCCAAAAATATGTTCAATCTTTTCTGTGGCTTAATTGCGCTAAGTTTCTGGTCATACTCTTTTGCAAAAGTGGCCAAATCCGTATTAGGATTTCTGGTTATGACCGCCTGCAGCGCCGCACGCGCTTCGGCAAATTTGTTGTTTTGGACATGCGCTGAGGCTATTTGAATTCCAACTTGCTGATCAACAGACTCATCTCCGGTTTTTGCGTTATTGAACGCAACAACGGCATCATCAAAACGCATTTTCTTCATAAGAATCTGCCCTTTGAGAAATGAAATACCGGAAGGATCTACAGCTTCTTTCTCACCCCATTTGATCCAGGTCAATGCCTCATCATAACGCTCCTGATTGTAGAGTGCCGAAATCAGATCAACAACGCACTTTTTTACAGGCTGTGGACCGGTCAAGGCTGCAGAAAAGTTTTTGATAGCTTCATCGTATTCGCCGGCTTGTTTTCTGCACAAGCCTGAATAATAGTCATTCATTGGTGACAGATCTCCTGAACGGCGAGCCTGAAGAAGAAGCGCCAATGCTTCCTCATAATTCTCATTTGTATATTCAGTAATCGCACGCTGCGTGAGACCATCTTCTGCGGCATGGCACGGCGTCACAAGTGTGGATATGAGAATAAATAGAAACAGCTTGATACATTTCATAGTTACTCCTGAGTCGCTTAAAACTCCGCGCAAAATAAAAATGCCATCATAAACTGAAGTTCAACAATGGCATTTTATAACACTGGTTGCATCTTAGCAACTGATATTGAACACGCTATTTCAGGATTTTTTATCGCGAAGAACAATCGAGGATGTACTGACACTGTTGTTAATCTTGAATCTGATCTTCAATCACCACAAAGAATTATCATTTCCATCCAACCCGAAACACCCATTTAGACCAAATCTGGCACAAATGTAGCAGATGACGGAAGTGCGTTGATAGGCAGTTTCAAATTTTCCTATTGAATGATCTTAATTCCTGTGTAATGAATCGCTCTACCAAAGTGCCTCCAATAGGCTCACTGTAACAGACTGCGCAAGAGCCTTCCTGGTGGGTATTTTTAAATTACCCACCGAAAGTCATCATTCTTAGACAATATCCATTCCCTTGCCAAAGCCTTTAAAATAAGCTCTTTTAGAGCAGTAAGGCCTTTCCCGGAACTGTAACAGACTACGGAAGCAAGCCATTTCCAAATTTCCCTACTGAAAGCTCATAATCCTTTGATCACTTCCACTCCCTACTGAAAGCGCCTCCAGCAGTCAAAATAGTTCTTATATATCAGCTACTTAGCCCACATTACTACGAATCCGTAGGTCGGGAGTTCGAATCTCTCCAAGCGCGCCATTAAAAACAAGGGGTTACAGAGATGATCTGTAGCCCCTTTTTTTCGTCTCTGTCCATAGACGGTCCTTTTGTTGCCCTCAGCACGGAATTCACTCGCATAGCGCTATGGTATGGAATGGTATCTGGGAGGTCGGTCTCGGTCCGTTTGTTGTCTGTACGGAAGATTATCCCATCGTATATTGCTTGAGAAACTCCTTATACTCTTCAGCACACTTTTTAATGTCATCATCACTCAGATTTTTGAATCCTGTTATTCCCGATGGCAGAACGCTATTGATGACTACTGGAGAGAGCCACTTCATACCACAAAGATTTGCTGTTTGTTGGAATGGTCGTAGCAACTCGCTTATCGTGTAGTGGTTGAATCCACCGGAACGATAGGCAACATCAGGGCCACCTGTCGTAAGTACCGTCAACCAGTGCTTTCCATTCAGCTTATCGCCAACACCGGGAGGGTATGCAAAGCCCTGCTCTAATACTCTATCTTCCCATTCCTTCAATAAAGAAGGGCAGCTATACCAATAAAAGGGATGCTGAAACACAATCAGGTCGTGATCCAGTAACAACTGTTGCTCATGCTTTACGTCGATTTTAAAATCTGGATACTCACGATATACATCCCTAAAAGTGACATTAACCAAATCTCGAACACATTCAGATAAAATCTTGTTGCCCCTCGACTTATCAATATTCGGGTGAAACAGGTTCAGTAATATTCGCGGTGTTGACATTTTGATCCTCCAAATAATGTGTTTAGATTAAGGCGATAATTATCGCCTCGAGTACTGCCAACCCCCCGCAAGCCATCAGCAGTATCAGAACCATATTGCTCATATCGTTACCTCTTACGTTGTTTCTTTGTTATGAGAAGACCGGAGCAATTTGTTTATGTCGCCGCAGGTCGCTACACTCCTCAACACTCATAAAATAAGCAGGTTAATCCTCAGTCTGTAGCCACCGCACCTAGAACTTCCATTATGCTTTCGTAGTTGTTTTCTAAACTCACAAAATTCTCCCTTTTAGAGTTAAATGATGATTAAGTAACAGTTCAAAGTCGTAATGCGGGACAGGTTTGCTGAACAGATAGCCTTGATAAGCCATACAGCCGCGCTGTTTGAGGAAATCCATGTGAGCCTCGGTCTCTACCCCTTCAGCGATGACGTGTAAACCAAAGTTGTGAGCCATTTCTATTATGGTTTGAACCATTACCGCATCATTGGAGTCAGTCGTAATGTCACGTACAAAACTCTGGTCGATCTTAATCTGGTCAAGCGGCAACCGTTTCAGATAGGAGAGCGAGGAATAACCGGTGCCAAAGTCATCTAGGGAAATGGTGACGCCAAGATTTTCCCTCAATGCGGTCATTTTGGCGATCACACCTTCAAGATTATCCAGTGCCACGCTCTCGGTAAGTTCCAGTTTTAATCGTGAAGGTAGGATTTGGTGTTTATCTATCACAGCGTCTACCAGTTGCACAAAATCAGGCTGCCTGAACTGCCGCGCACTGATATTGACCGCAATAACCAAGTCACTCGTCAGAGGGTTGTTACTCCAAGCAGCAATCTGCTGACAGGCGGTATCAAGCACCCAGTTTCCAATATCCAGAATCAAAGTGGTCTCTTCAGCCAGAGGAATAAATTCGATTGGTGACACCATACCATGCGTAGGACTCTCCCATCTAATCAGCGCCTCAGCACCAATTGGGCGATGATCCCGGTCTACTTGAATCTGGTAGTAAAGGCGGAATTGCTGGCCGGTAATAGCTTCGCGCATGGCAGATTCCAATGCAGCGCGGGAGTCCACCGAAAGCTGCAGTTGCGGGTCAAAGAAACGTACCTGATTGCGGCCTGAATCCTTGGCCTGATACATTGCAATATCAGCACGTTTAAGAAGCTCATCACCCGGTGTTCTGTTACCTTGAAACAGGCATACACCAATGCTGGGGGATGTGTGAAATTCACGGTTGTTTATAATGTAAGAGGTCGCGAGTACTGCACGAATTTTCTCGGAAATGAGTGCAGTATGTTGAGTTGCATCAGCTTCTTCTGCACCTATTTCCTCAATTAGTACCACAAACTCATCCCCGCCAAAACGGGCCAGGGTATCCACTTCTCTAACACAGAACTTCATACGGGTGGCAACCTCAACCAGCAACGCATCGCCAGCTTCATGCCCCTGCGTGTCGTTTAGAGTCTTAAATTTATCCATATCAAGGTAAAGCAAGGCACCGAATTTTTTGCTCCGAGCTGACACTGAAAGTGCGAGGTCGAGGCGCTCATGAAGCAAACGTCTGTTCGGCAGTCCAGTCAATGCATCGTAGAAAGCGAGGCTGTGCATCTCCTCTTCAGCCCTCTTGCGGGCGGAAATATCGTGGAAGGCAGCAACATATTGAATCGTATTGCCTCCTGCATCTCTGACGGCAGTAATGGACAATTGCTTAGGATATATCTTTCCGCTTTTACGTCTGTCCCAAAGTTCGCCTTTCCAGGTGCCATTGGTCAGTAATGACTGCCACATTTCTGCATAGAAGGCATCTTCATGCCGTCCTGACTTGAGTAGCGGGTATTTTTACCAACAACCTCTTCCTGACTATAGCCCGTGATATGTTCAAAAGCCTGATTGACCTGAATTATGTTGGCGTAAGGGTCGGTCACCACTATAGCTTCATGCGGGGTCTCGAATGCGGCGGCGGCAACACGCATCCGGTTCTCTATCTTCTTTCGCTCGGTAATATCACGCAGCGAGGTCGCTACAAATAATCCAAGCTCAGTGGGCACAGGACATATGCTGACTTCCACATCAAGTATGCTGCCATTTTTCATCAAAGCCCGTAGAGGACGTGATACAATAGCCGCGTTAGCGCCGTGGGAGGCGATATAATCAGCCACCAGGACTCTGTGCTTTTTACGAACCTCTTCAGGTACTAAACAGTCAACCGGCTGACCGATTAACTCAACCGGCTTGTAGCCAAGAAGAGGTTCAACCTGATTGTTCACGAGAGTGATAATTCCGGCGGCATCGCTAATGAGCATGGCATCAGGTGTTGAATCCAATATCGTCCGGTAAAAGAGTTCGCTATCACGCAACTCCGACTCCATCAGCTTCCGCTCGGTGATCTGGCGTCTCAATCCAACAAGTACCATCAGCATCAGCGCGAGGCCAACTGATCCAGCAATAAACAAGCTCGCAATTACACTGTGAGCAGATTTTTCTGATTTCTTCTGCCTTTGTTGCAATAGCTTTTGCTCCGTATTCCGTATTTCATGAAATAAATCGCGAAGTTGATTCGAGAGCTTTTCGGCAGATTGGACCTCCTCAAGAGTTTCAGCAATTTTAAATCCAGAAACCCTGTATTGATTCAAAGTCTTATCGAGCAGCTTTAATCTGAGATCAAGCAGAGGCTTTATCTGTTGAAGCAGCTTCTGCTGATCAGGGTTGTCTTCAGTAAGTTGCAGAAGCTTGCCAAAATCCTCAACGAAATCCTTACGGTCATGCTCAACACCTGAAATGAAATCATTTAGGCCGGTGATCAAATATCCGCGTACGGAAGCTGCGAGGCCGGTAATATCGGAATCAATGTCATCTAATGTCAACACGACTTGATAGGAATGCTCCACCCATGTGTCATTATTTATGAGTCGCTTAGTGTTCAGGTATGTTGCCAGACCACACAGTATCAATAATAGCATGGCAATATAAAACGTTATGGTATGGCGCTCAATAGGCATACGAGTGAAACAACGATATTCCCAAGTCATGGACATAATAGCAGAGGATGCTAAGAAAAATGTGAGCGCAGTCTGTGGAGCAGTTATCGTGACATTTCCAATGTATGGGAAGTTTGGATCACCGAACAGGTAACCACCCATCGGAATCATCAATAAGGGAATGGAGAGCAAAGCCAACCGATGCGCCAGAAGAGGTCGTCCGCTTTGGATAAGAATAATAGAAGAGGAGAGTAATAAAAAACTGATGGCTGTAAACGGTGACATACGTCCCGGGTGGGCTGTAAGAACAGAATCTGGTGAGTCGCGGAACAAAAGCTGGTCGATGCCCAGATCGCAGCTGAATAAATACTGACATAAAGTTAGCATCCCAAGTACGAACACCGGTAAAATCAGCCAAAGAGGAAGACTGGGCACGGAGTATTTTTTGTTCTGGTACACCGCAGCAATGATTGACGATCCCAAAAGGATCATACCAACTGCGGCGTTCGCCTTCATATTAGGCAAATCTGGCAATATGCTTTTCAATACTGATATATCAAACATCCAGCCCATAAGGACTATGGCTCCAACTGCCACTACAGCTGTTCCAGCAAGGCGTTGGAAATTATGAGAGGATGGAGTGTTGAGCATTAAATTAGTTCCCCTACCTTTTCAGGTTGCAGATACAGCACCCAGTACTTCCATTACGGCATCATTAATTGAATCAGAAGTAAATGGTTTCAATATAATTCTGTCGGCCTTCATCACCTTGGCAGCGTGCAGAAGTTCTTTGGCATCCTGCTTATATGCACCTCCCGAAATAGCGATTATTCTTGGTGGATTAGGTTGTTTGCGGAGCTATTGTATCAACTCATATCCGTCCATTTCTGGCATTACAATGTCCGTAATAACTAGGTCTATAGTCTGACGTTCAACGATCTTCAGGGCCTCTTTACCATTCACAGCACAGATTACTTGATGACCCTTTGCAGTGAGCAAGTGCTCAACAATTTGGGTGATGCTTTCTTCAACGTCTACGACTAGAATTCTGGCCATTAACACTCCTTGTCCTTAAAACATATCCTCACAGCCTTTCAAATGCTTTAGATAGCTGTCGTAGAACCCCCGCAGTTCGTCGATATTTACGAGTTCGGAGAATTTCATGGTGTCACCTTGCGGTTATGGGCGTTGTTTCAGAAACATAGGGTTCTACACGACGTGCCCCTAAGGTTTATCCAGCACTTCCCGCACCTTGGCCGCCATATTCGACAGCGAGAACGGTTTCTGGATGAAATGGACCCCATCGTCAAGCACACCGTGGTGAGCTATGACATCGGCGGTATATCCGGACATGAACAGGCATTTAATCTGAGGGTAACGAGTCTGTAAATCTTTGGCTAAATCCCGGCCATTCATCTCAGGCATGACCACATCAGTCATGAGGAGATGAATACCAGTAGTATTTTCCTTAGCGAGACGGATAGCTTCGCTAGGTGTATTTGCTTGAAGTACGGAATACCCTTGCTTGGAAAGAAGCATCGAAGCCATATTCAGGATAGCCGGTTCATCTTCCACCAATAATATTGTCTCCTGGCCGCGAGGAGTTGCCTGCACAATACCATCAGTCGAACCCTGCCTGGTATTTCCTGCATAGCGAGGCAAATAGATGGAGAATGTAGTGCCCTTGCCCGGTTCGCTGTAAACGTTAATAAAGCCTTTGTTCTGTTTGACGGCTCCAAAAACAGTGGCAAGCCCGAGGCCAGTTCCTTCACCGATACCTTTCGTTGTGAAAAACGGCTCAAAGATATGAACCATAGTTTCTTTATCAATGCCGGAGCCATTGTCACTCACTGTAAGGGTAACGTACTCGCCGGGTGTTGCGTCCATGTTGTTTGCAGTGTAGTTCTCGTCGATGACGTTGTTTCCTGTCTGAATCGTAATTTTACCCATGTTGGTAATTGAATCGCGAGCATTTACGCACAAGTTAGCCAAAATTTGGTCGATCTGTGATGGGTCAACTTTGACTGACCACAGACCCGCTGAGGGTTGCCAAGTGAGGTCAATGTCTTCACCGATGAGTCGTTGCAGCATTTTGAGCATCCCTGACACTGTCTCATTAAGGTCCAGCACCTTTGGTGCTATGGTCTGCTTGCGGGCAAAAGCCAATAACTGCCGGGTGAGATCGGCTGAACGTTCTGCCGCTTTTCTAATTTCCTCAAGGTTGGCATGAATCGGTTGAACTGGGTCCGTTTCCATAAGTGCCAGATGAGCGTGCCCAAGTATGACACCCAGCATGTTGTTGAAGTCATGTGCCACCCCGCCAGCCAGACGGCCAACCGATTCGATTTTCTGAATCTGTTGAAGCTGGCTTTCAAGCTTGATTCTCTCCTCCTCATTGCTCTTGATCTCACTAATATCGCGGCCAACACCCAATACACCGATAAGTATCCCGTCTTTGTCGTACATAGGGGTTTTCGTAGTATACAGCAATGTGCGTCGCCCATCGTCGGGAAAGGTTATCCACTCTTCGTTGCTGGTAGGTTTACCCGCAGCCATTGCTTTGCGGTCGTTTTCGCGGAAGAAGTCAGCCAGTTCCTTGTCCACAAAGTCATAATCAGATTTACCGACAATGGCGGCCTCTTTAGCGCCAAAGAAACGTTCAAAAATTGCATTACAGGACAGATAAACCCCTGATGCATCTTTAAGCCAAATCAAGTCTGGGATTGTGTTTACCAACGAACGAAAGCGGCCCTCGCTCTCGCGAAGCGAATTTTCGACCATTATGCGTTCCGCTATTTCCGCCTGCAACTGACTTGTTCGTTCCTGAATACGTTCTTCCAGATCGGCCTTAAAAACGTTATTCTGATGGCGCTGATTACGTTCCTCCAGTATGACGGCCAGCATAAAACAGAAGTTTTTGAGGTAGTCCTCATAGGGAGCAAAGGCTTCTCGATCTTTGATCTTGAACAGCAATTCACCACGATATGTTTCGCCAAGAAGGAGCGGAAACCGAACTGTAGATTCCTCATTTAGATGCTGAGCGACGTCGAAGTAACTGACGCCACTGACACCCGGCACATCAAGAAGACCATGGCAAACAAAACTAAACATGGATTTTTCATCAGGCAGACTGATGACATAGCTTTGCATCAACAGTAATTGCCCGAGAGTTTTTGGGCTCAGCATGCAGGTTTCCCGTCCATAGTTGCTCTATTGGGTAAGATACTCTTCCGGCTTGATAAAAAACGGGTTGTGAACTACTGAACCACGCACAATCATGAGCGGATGGACTTTTAGCACATCCATAATCATGGCCCCATCAAAGGAGCGTGCGTCGTATTGACAGACTGCGGTGACTGGATGATCCCGCAGGAGGAGGCTTACTTTTGATTCATATTCCATCAGGCGGTTCCCACCGCTGACATGCTGCACTTCGGGTGCCATTTCACCTATCACCCTGGCAGCGGGGTACCCTTGTGTTACCGAGTCATCGTAGTATTTGGTCAGCAATCCAATCATCCGTTCAGGATTGAAGCAGTTGTTCTCAAAGTAAACGTCCCGCGTCCCTGCCAGGGTCAGAGCACCACTATCAATAGCCTCATTGTGAGAAATCCCATAATTGCCAAGGAATTCCCCTATAGCCTGTTCTGTGGCATTGTCGGAGAAGCAACAGGTGCGCTCTTTTGATTGAAGGCCGCTGAGAATGAATTTGAGGAGTGATTCTTGCCGCTCATCGTCATTACTGAAAATCTGGCAGATATGCACCCCTGGAGGAAAAGGCTGGTTGGTGAATCCAAGTGAAATTGTTTGATGGCAGTGCGTCATGACACTTTCTCCTTTCATAATCATGGATCAAACGCAGCATTCTTTGAAACATTATATCCTTGTTGACATATCTCCCACAACACTTTTCAGTATTTCACGCAACTGGCTGGGATTGTAAGGTTTACTGATTGTCCCTGCAATATTGTCACTCCCTATCCGTGCACTGACTTCTGCATCACCGTAACCACTGGTAACGATGATAGGCAGTTCAGGGTTCAACTTTTTCAGTTCAGAGAACAATTCATAACCGTCCATTACTGGCATCCCCATATCGGTCACTACGAGTGTGATCTCTGCGGCATTCTTCTGGTAGATATCCAGTGCTTCCCTGCCGTTCACGGCTTCCAACACGCTGAATCCAAACATTTCAAGAAAATTCTTCGCAATGTCCCGAATCGGCTCTTCATCCTCTACCAGCAGTATTGTGCCACTACCCTGCCATGGAGCAACAGGTGCGGATGCTGTTTGCTCTCCATGTTCAGATGTCCCACTCATTGGAGTTGGGAGATATACTTTAAAAGTTGTGCCATGACCAAGTTGACTGAATAGTTGCAATGCCCCAGCATGTGATTTGATAATACCTAGAACCGCCGACATTCCAAGTCCCCGCCCAGTAAATTTTGTAGTGTAGAATGGCTCGAAGATTCGCCATCTTGTTGCTTCATCCATACCACAGCCGTTGTCAGTTACCTCCAGACAGACATATTCACCAATGGGGATCGGTTTACCGTGGTAGTCTTCATATGTTTTTCCGGCTATTACCTTAATTTTAGTCAGCGACACAATAACTTCACCCTGTTCATTGCCAATGGCTTCTGACGAATTGATAATCAGGTTCATGACTACCTGCTCAAGTTGGCTGGCATCACCTTCTATAATAGGGATTTCCGCTGGAAGATCGGTTTTAATCATTACATTCTGGGGTAGGGTCGCTTTCAGCATGTCGACTATTTCGTCCACCTTTTCTACTATATTGATTTTGGTTTTGGTGAGTTGAGCTTTCCCGGCATAGGCCATCATTTGGCGACAGAGTCCGGCTGCTCGCTCAGCGGCATTTTCAATGATGGGGATATTTTTCTCTGCCGTCTCATAATTCAACTTTGTCAGAGAGCAATACCCCATTATGATGGCAAGGATGTTGTTGAAGTCGTGAGCGATCCCGCCTGATAGAACGCCAAGGCTTTCCAACTTCTGGGTGTGTAATAACTGCTGCTCTAAAATCTGTTTCTCCTCCTCAGCCTTCTTGCGATCAGTTATGTCCCTGCCGATTCCTGAAAAACCTATAATATTGTCACTGCTGTCACGCAGCACTGAACCGGAAAATTCACACGGGATCTTCCTGCCATCTTTCGTAACAAAATATGCCTCTTCTGTTGCTGAACCAACTTGAAATATTTTCTCGACTGCATCAGCAATGTGCTGGATGTCGTCACCCTGAAAGAAATCAGCCGGAGACATTGATGACAATTCGTGATCGCTATAACCGGAGATTCTGCTGAATGTTTTATTCCAATATAAAAATCTTCCGTTCAGATCATAAGAGTAGAAGATGTCGATAATGGTATTCAGGGCGTTTTCGGTAAAAGCCTTTGCTTCAGCAAGCGAATTTTCGGCATTCTTGCGCTCGGTAATGTTGCGAACGAAGGCACAAGTGAGCTCTTTAGAATCAAACTGAATCAGGTTTGCAACTATTTCTACGGGGAATCGCTTGCCGTCTTTAGTCTGGTGCTCTGTTTCAAATGTCAGTGTGCTTTTTTGTTGAAGTTCAACGTAGAAATTATGCAAAACGTCGTCATTGTAAAGAGGATCAATGTCAGGAACCCTTAATTGCAGCAGTTCCTCTCTGGAATATCCTAGAGAGCGGCAAGCAGCTTCATTGACATCAACTATACTAGCATCAGAAGTCATCCAGAAAAGCCCATCGGATGAGTGATCAATTGAGAATCGAGTAATGCGCAACTGTTCTTCAGCTTTTTTACGTTCGGTAATGTCCCGTAGGAAACCCACAAAAAGTCCACCTTCGACAGGCAGATACTTGGCACTTACTTCAACATCAAATATTTTTCCATCTTTGCAACGATGCTTTGATACAAAACGATCCTCACCCTGTTCCTTGATCTTTTTGTTATGGGCAACCGCATCGCTGGCAGACTCGTTGACCTCTAAATCGGCAATACCCATGGTCAGCAGTTCTTGAACAGTATAACCGCTCATCCGGGCATAAGTCTCATTAACCTCCAGGAGACGACCCTGTCCATCAACCAGCCAGAATCCATCCATGGTCGTCTCAATGATGGTTCGATGACGTTTTTCACTCTTTTTAAGAATATCTTCCGCTTCTTTTCGCTCGGCAATTTCTGTTTCAAGATGCGCTGTTTTATGTCCCACCATTCTCTTCAGAATGACTACGAAACCAGCGGTTATAGCCAGACAAACGGAGAGTATCAGCACCACAAAAACCAACTTGGTATTGTCATGCTTCGGGTCCGGATCATACATAAATCCGTCAAGGGATACATTGCGCGGCAGCATGCCAAGTTCGGCATAGGTATCGGCAATGTTGCGCCAGCGACCCGGATTCATATATCCAATCTCAATCAAATCCGGTCGTATCAGTTCCATCATCTGCTTAGCTTCAAACAACAGATATTCACGGCTCTTTCTTTGAGAATACTGGGCAAGGATAAGATCGGCCATTTCCTCAGGATGAGCCAAAGCATACTTCCAACCTTGAATGCTAGCCTCACGAAAAGCCTTTACACGTGAAGGATGAGCCACTATTTCCTGCTCGGTTGTATAAAGGATGTCACCATAGAAATCTATTCCCGCTGATCTGGGACTAAAGGCCATGTAACGGAAGCCCGCCTTGTCAAAATAAAATAGCTCATTGGTTGTATATGCGGTGATTGCGTCAGTTTTGCCATCTATTAGATCTTGGGGATTGAAGCTGTGCTTGAGCAAGGAATATTTTTCTGGGGACAAATGTTCTTTCCTGAAATAGGCCAGAATTTCATCGTTACCTTCATCAAGCATGATACGCCTGCCGGTTAGGCTGTGAATGCTCTGGATGGGAGTATCCTGTCTGGCTAATACTACTGCCGGAGAATGCTGGAATATGGCGCATAACGCCACAACCGGCTTCCTCTCTCCTCGCGTGAGGAGTAAGTTTGGTCCGTCAACTCCGTATTGTGCAGTGCCATCAAGTACCGGGTCAATGGCCTTCTTTCCCGGTTTGGCCTCGATCATGTTTACATCAAGCCCGACATCCTTGTAGTACCCCTTGGCTTTCGCCGCATAGTATCCGACAAACTGGAACTGGTGCAGCCATTTCAACTGGAGTGTTACTGTCTCTAGGGCTTGTGAAGGTAAGGGGAGAGACCATGAGGCGGCCACCGCAAGCAGCAGAATCATGCAAAATGTTCTACAGTTGGTTATTAATGATTTATTGGGTTTTAAAGATGCCACTGCAACTACCCTCAGCACTCAAATATGGTTTTATTACGACAATTATTACACACATCCTGCAGAAATTGGAACGATGTTTTTAACAAAGTCTAGTATACCATGTAGGAGCGACCGACATTATCAGGCAACCGCTCCTTCACCTCAATTCCATGACTCTATTCTCTGGCACGGGCTGTAGCATGTGGAGACTTTAGGCACTTGGGTACTAAGTGTGGTTTATGGTCAAAAAATCTGCAACAGACGGTAAAAAAGTGCATTAAAGTCTAAAAAATGTAACAAAAGCAACCAATTACTTGCCGCACTAATTGCCCCTTAATTTGATATTACCCAGTATTTATGTTATAATTCAGGTGAACAACGAAAAAAGGAACAAAAGCCCAACACCCCAGTCACGCTAAGTGAATTCACGCAGATCAATCCATCATTAACAATTCCCCGATTACCACCCAACTTATACCCAAAACACATTTAAATAACGGTCACAGTGCCGCTTTCTGGAAATTTATCCGTTCATCACCAATATGAAAAAGGAGGACTCCATGCAACTGGTGCAATATTTCATTTGTATTGCGACACGCCACGAACGAACAAAATATAATTATGAAGAGGAAATCAGGGAGCTACAAGCCAAGTACAAAAAGAATAAGCATAAGTATTCAAAGCGTATTTATACCCTGCCATTCGATAACGAAACCACCATGATAGAGCAGGTCATTGCCTCGGTATGTGGCAAGCCAACCTGCCTGAAACCACTTTCCGCAGAGGCCATCGTAGCATTTGCCTACATACTCAAGGATAAACTGGCAAATGAGCACCATGTCGTCGGCTCAGAAATCATTGACAGACTGGTGTATGATCCTGAAAAAACCATTGAGTATCTGAATGGGCTTGGACAACTGAAAGAACATGGATGGATCAAGCTCATTGTAAAACCGGGGATCTCATTTACAGATCAGCCGCCATTCTGCTGGTTGCAGTCGAGTATAGAATTGGGGCCCATGTTTCACGAGGTTATGGGTGCTTCACAAGATAACGGTCTCATGTTCACATCAAATGATGCTTATCTTGACGGAGTCTTCGCATATTTACACGAAGTGGTCCATGGCGACAGTACACTTTACAAAGTATCAGAACCGGATGCGGATTTAATGACCCTGCAACCCGAGGGGTGGAACAGGAGGATCGTGCAGAGAGCGCAGGTTTCGACCTGTGAGTTGCCTGCAGCAGAAGTGCAGAAGAAATACGGCTTGAGTGTCTTTCAGCTTTTGGCTTTGGCCGGTTTGCTGGGCATGCGGGAAGGTGACGTGCGTTATGACTTTAGTACTCCATCTGACGTGGCCTTTCTGTTTGCTCAAGGACGGATTTGCCGAAAACGGATGAAAGAACATTTGTTTGGTGAAAAGAGCCCATTGATTCAGCATAGACTTCTTGAAGGTTCAAAAGGTTCTTTCGGTGAAACCGTACAATTAACACATCTCGGAAGCCTCGCACTGTATGGAACACAGAATAGTAAGACCGTTTATGCTGATTTGGAAAATCGGATCAAGAAACGCACCTTATTCGATATTGAGACCCCAATCATCAAGAAAGAATCGCTTCAGCTGCCTCATACGGTATTGGAAGCAATTCAATCACTACTATTCAGTGAATCTTCACAAGGGCGGCAAATCCGTAAAGAATGGCAGTCATCATTACCTACAGCATGGGGAAGTCCGACTGGAAGTACTGTGTTGCTTTATGGGCCACCTGGCACTGGGAAGACCCTGACTGCTCAATACCTTGCATCCGAATTGCAACTGCCGCTACTCAAGATTGATGCTTCACGGGTACTCAGTTGTTGGGTAGGTGAAAGTGAACAGCGTGTCCGGCGCATCTTCGACGATTATTCCAATTTGCAAAACGAGTTGGGAAATTCTCCGGTTTTACTGCTAAACGAGGCTGATCAACTACTAGGCGCACGAGGAGGTGGTGCAAATTCCGTAGATCGGATGAACAACAACATGCAGAATCTGTTTTTAGAAGGGTTGGAACGTTTT
>CAIMXI010000506.1 GCA_903845365.1 uncultured Geobacteraceae bacterium
CCGGCCTGAAAAAGTATGAAACGGGTTGTATCATGGCAGAACATGACGCATTGCCTTCGGTCTATCAGGTGCAGATGTGCATGCCAGCTTCCGATTGGATTGACATCGGCAAGCGGTGCCTCCGATACTTCCGGCAACTTGGCGGCAAGAGTTTTGGTGCAGTGAAATATCATTATGTGAGCCAGTTCCTTAGATCAAGAACAGTTATTTGAGGGAATGCAGACCGATCATATTCCCCTCGGTGTCAACAACGAGAGCAATAAAACCGTAATCGCCAATAGAAAACTTATCACGGTCAATCTGCCCACCGGCTGCAATTACCCGTGACACTTCATTTGAACAGTCTTCACAGCTAAAGTAGACCAAGGTACTGTTGCCGCCTGATGGAACGCCCTTCAGTTTGACCAGCGCTCCACCAGCTCCCCATTTATCAGTCTGATGAGGGAAACTGTACATTTCCATGTCAGGCATAGCGGGACTGCATAAAGGTTCAAGTGTGGTCTGTAATACCGATTCATAAAAGGCTTTAGCTCGATTCATGTCCTGCACGTAGATTTCAAACCAGCCGACTGGATTAACACTCATATCAGTGACCTCCTCATGCCATAATCCGTTCTTTCAATTCCTTACCGACCTTGAAGAACGGAGTCTTCTTGGGATTGACCGAAACTTCCAGCCCTGATTTCGGATTCCTTCCAGTGTAACCCTCATATTCGCGGATTTCAAAACTGCCGAATCCCCGGATTTCAATTCTGCCACCGGCAATAAGCGTATCAGTCATACTATCAAATATTTCCTGAATTACCCAATCAGCAGCTCTGATGCTTATGAGTTTGTTCTGCGCCAACTGTTCAATCAATTCAGATCTTGTCATTTCGTTTTCTCCGCAAGTGTAATTACCCGTTCCGACCACGCGATAGCCCGGTGGTAACGCTCCAATTCATGTGATGTCGGGAGTCTACCACTGGTCATGGCCAATGATGCTTCACGCAATTCTTTCAAAGCTGCCAATAGATCATATTCAATCAATGACACTTTTTCCCTCCTCCAAGAACACAAGCTGCCGAATTTATTACCACATTCAATCAATTACAGTCCACGACAATATTGGGGGAGAATAGCACGATCCGTGGTTAGGGAATTATAGGATCTTGACAATGACACTTGGCCTGACAATTATGCTTGGTTGGGCTGATAAGTATTGGCCTCAAAACAGAGCTTCCGAGTTGCTGTTCCCCAGGGCTTGCGCTGTGCAATCAGTTCCAGTAAAAATAGGCCGTCGTTGACCATGCGCCCACCCAGGCAAGCACCCAGTTGATGCCGAACACACGTGGGTTTGAGCCAGCCGTTGGGTAGTTCAACACCACTTTTTTCACCTTCGTGTGGTATACACAGGAAAGAGCCTTTTTCAAGAAAAGAGGCCATATTTTGGTGAAAATGCTGGAAAAGGGCACCACCACCCAGTATACATGAGCTGAATAGAAGATTGATCTTGAGTATTTGTCTCAGCTATATGTTCAGGCACTGATACTTGGCAGCCTCTATCAATCAACTGAATTATTCTGGGGCCG
>CAIMXI010000507.1 GCA_903845365.1 uncultured Geobacteraceae bacterium
AGTGCAAAAGGTTTGCAAAAAGCAGCAGTAGAGCTCGATATTTTAAAGCTTTCCAAAGAGGACCGTGAAGATTACGAGAATTATATTGAAGACCAACGAGTTGTAGAAAGTTCAATAAGAACTTCATGGGCTGAAGGTGAGATGAAAGGGAAGATCGAAGGGAAGATCGAAGGGAAGATCGAAGGGAAGATTGAAGGGAAGAATGAGAGAAATGTTGAAATTGCCCTTGAGATGATAAAAGATGGCGAGTCAACTGAGAAAATTATAAGATACACCGGTCTCACCAGTTTACAGATAGGAGCCTTGCGTGACAATAAGTGAGAAACTTAAAACTTGGGAGCCCGATCCAAACACCGGAAGTTAAGCTTTGCTTTTATAATTCAAAATATAAAATTCAAAATTGATTTCTACTGGTTTGACGGACGATGGTATTGAGGGGTTGAGGAAAGATGGAGTGGAAAAATGATTTATCAAATGCGTAGGCCTTGTGTTTGTTACAGTTCCAGCCGTATATATTCCTAATGCCAACTATGCTGAAGTTGCGCTGGTAGAAAATCTGCTGCGTCAGGATCTGACTGCTGTTGAAGAGGCTGAAGCACTTCAGCGCCTGATGACGGAACAGAGTTACACACAGGAACAGTTGGGTGTCATTGTCGGCAAGGCTCGCACTACGGTTGGTGATATTTTAACGCTCAATAAACTTCCGCAGGAGATTCGGGATGAATGCCGTGGTGACCGTCAGATATCCAGATCAACTCTGATTGACATTTCCCGTAAGAAACAGGTGCGCGGGATGATGACAGCATACAACAGCTATAAGGCAAAACAACAAAAGGTTAAGGGTGCCAGGCAAAAGAAAGATGCAAACGATCCAGCGGTATTGGTTGATACCATCAATAAGATAATTGAGAAGATCAAAAGTGTTGACAAAACTGCATGGAGCGTGGATGCCGTCGAGTCATTTGAGGCCGCTCTGCTTGGTCTCAAAAGTGAGATTGAGAACTCTTTGACACCCATGCCGACACCGTGAATTGTGGCTGACTTGAAGAGCAAAACTTTTGATGATGTCCCCTGCCCCCTTTAGATTTCTAGATATTAGAAAGTTGGTTTGGTCTACCTTCCATATTAAGGAAAAGAGGTTACGTTATGGAAGAAAAAGATTATGAGAGACTCGAAAAAATAGTAAGCAAATTAACTGCTGATTTTACCAAGAAGCTTGAAGATCAGTCCCAGGATTTTCATGCTTGGATCGGTGTACAAGGAGAGGATACTCAGCATAAACTTGATCTAGTAGTGGAAGGTTTTCAAATGCTGTCAGAAAAAATAGACCGAACTGGTGAGCAAATCGACTCTACCGTTGGTCGGCTTGATTCAAGACTTGACAGACTTGAGGTTAAGATTGACCGAGTTGAAATCAACATTAATGCTAGGATTGATGAATTTCAGACTGAAATGGTTGCGCACCGAGCGAATACCGAACTTCACCGTGTACCGCGTAAACAAATGCTAAAAAAAGCCGCTTGATTCAGTGGATGACCGAATGGGGTTTAAAGGATTGAGAAAGGGATTATGATGATAAATGATGGCGAATCGAATGATAAGGTTGGACACCCTGCAAGCCGCCGTTATACTAGCGAAGTTGCCGCCCGTGCCCGTATAGGGAAACGTTACACTGAATTATTATTGCAGGGAACGGTCAGGACGCCTTTTGTCACACCGGAAAATACATCGGTCTTTGCACAGTATACAGTTCAGGTAGAGAACCGGAGTGATGTACAGAAAAAGCTGAGTGAGCTTGGCGTACCAACTGCCGTACATTACCCGGTGCCACTTCATCTGCAGCCTGTTTTTGCAGAGCTGGGTTTGCTAAAAGGCAGCTTTCCGGTCTCCGAAGTTGCGGGGGATAAGGTAATGAGTCTGCCGATGCATCCGTATTTGACACAGATGGAACAAGACTTTATTGTGTCAGCATTGCAGAAGTGAGGAAAAAAGATGCAGATAGCCAATCCAATCTACGATGTTGTCTTCAAATACATGATGGAAGACGCCAAAGTGGCCAAGCTGCTCATCTCTTCCATCATTGGTGAAGAAATTGAGGAGCTAAAATTCCGGTCTCAGGAGTTCACCACCGAAATAGAAAAAGAATCCATATCGAACAAGCCTGGAATTCTGACGGTCTACCGTATTGATTTTACCGCTGCAATAAAGACAAAAGAGGGATTGAAAAACGTCATAATCGAAATTCAGAAAGCGAAATTCGCAACTGACATCATGCGGTTTCGTCGTTACCTTGGCGAGCAATATACCAACAGCGATAACACTCAGACAATAACCATCAACAATGTCCCACGTAAAAGTGGCATCCCGGTTATCAGCATCTATTTTCTTGGTCATCAGCTTGACCATACCGATGCCGGTGTAATAGGTGTCAAGCGGAGTTACACTGATCTGATCACCGGCAAATCAATAAAAACACGGGAAAGTTTTATCGAAAGTCTCACTCACGACAGCTACATAATTCAAATTCCCAAGTTAACAAAAAAGCGTCGCAACGAACTTGAGATACTACTCAGCGTCTTTGATCAGAGCAGTCGAGTCGAACCGTACCATCACATTTTGAATATCAAAGAGGATGAGTATCCCAAAAAATATGGTCATCTCATTCGACGTCTGCAGAAGGCTGTTTCAAATGGTGAAATGAAGAAGCGAATGGACTTTGAGGATGGCATGCTTGACGACTTAAAGGAGATGCAGCGTTCAATAGACAATCTGGAACAGAAGGCACGGACAATAGCAGAAGAGAAAGATCGTATAGCAGAAGAGAAAAATCGTATAGCGGAAGAAAATGCCGAGTTAAGAAGACAGTTGGCTTTATTACGATAAAGTTCCCTGTTAAACCGTGCGGTTGGAATGAGATGTGTGTATCGTAAAGCTTGAAGCCGTCGAAGAAAATATTCTGATTATCCGTTGGAGTGCAGGTTATCCTTGATAGTGATGTGGCTGGGCTTATGGCGTAGATACTCGCGAAATTATCAGAGCTGTTAAAAACACCCCTATAATGTATACGAACTTAGAAAGCAGGAGATTTATCGCCATGAAGTTTCTTGATGTAAAAACAGATTTTGCGTTCAAGAAAGTTTTCGGTAGCGAAGGCTCAAAAGACATCCTTATGAGCTTCCTTAACTCTCTTGTATTCTTTTCGGAAGGCGAAGTCATAGAAGACCTCACCATTGTAGACCCCTATCAGATACCACTGATCAAAGGGATGAAAGACACCTACGTTGATGTCAAAGCAAAACTATCCAATGAAACAACAGTCATCATAGAAATGCAGATATTGAACGTCCAGGGGATGGAACAGCGGATACTTTATAACGCCGCCAAAGCTTATTCTACCCAACTGGTTCAGGGAGAACGCTACCACCTGCTCAACCCGGTCATAGCTCTCACCCTTACTGATTTTGTGATGTTTCCCGATATGGCTGAATATAAAAGCACCTTCCGCCTTACTGAAAAAAACTACCTTGTTGAATACAATGGTGATATAGAACTGATATTCATAGAACTTCCAAAATTCTCCAAAAGAGAAGCAGAATTGAGTGATATTCCCGACAAATGGATATACTTTATAAAATACGCCGGTAGCCTTGCCTATATCCCGGAAACCCTCTCTGCTCTGCCTGAACTATCTCACGCATTCAGTATAGCCAACGAAGCCGGACTATCTCTGGAAGAGCAGGAAGCTCAATGGAAGCGCAAAGACTTT
This sequence comes from uncultured Geobacteraceae bacterium, assembly GCA_903845365.1. Classification (GTDB taxonomy): domain Bacteria; phylum Desulfobacterota; class Desulfuromonadia; order Geobacterales; family Pseudopelobacteraceae; genus JACRCG01. The sequence goes on from CAIMXI010000507.1 coordinate 3,767, forward strand.
ATAATGCTCCAGAAAGGTTCTATAGAACTTGCAGAAAAAAAAGGTGTCGAGCGTGGCATCGAAAAGGGCAGAGAAGAAGGAAAGATTGAGGTTGCCAAGCGTTTGATTGCAAAGGGGATGTCTGTAGAAGAAGCGGCTGAGATTACCGAGGTGAGTGTGGAAGTGTTGCGGAGTGGGGTTTAGTTTTGACCACTTTCAACGCCAATAACAAATTAGCAAACAACGTCCCCTCATGACCAGGTACTTAGCTTGGTCTGACTCCAACTTGTGCCAACATAATGGGGCAAATCAAGACTACAAGTGCGTCCTCATTATCTACTTGACAGAGAGCCACTTCATGGGTGGTTGCTAATGGGTATTTCAATTGGTCGAGAAAGAGTTATAGAAGAGATTCAGCTAATTCCTGAAGAAAAATTGACGGAACTTTTCGATTTTTTGCACCATTTCCGGATTGGACTGCAAAAATCAAAAGGAAACTCTGCGGGAATTATGAAATTTGCTGGATGCTGGAGGGAAATGCCTGAAGAGTTATTTCAAGAATTTACTGAGGAAATTGTGCAACGTAGAAAGAACGCATTTACTGGGAGGAAGGAGAACCATTGAAGCAAGTAATGATTGATACTGATATTCTTTCACTTTTCTTCAGAAAAGACATGGCTGTTGTTGGTCATTTTAAAGAATATTTGAAACAGTATGAGAAGATACATCTCAGTATCATTACCTACTATGAGATTCTTAGTGGCCTAAAGCATAAAAATGCTGAGAAGCAACTCGATACCTTTTTCTAATTCGTCGGTTATAACTCTATCCTTCCCCTAACTGAAGAATCTGCCGCCACTTCTGCTGACCTATATGCAGAACTGAGGAAAGCTGGAAAACAACTCGATGATATCGATATTCTTATCGCCGGAATAGCCCTTTCCAATGGTATGGGGCTTGTAACGCGTAATACGAAACATTTTGACAGAATAGAAACTTTAATGGTGATTGATTGGAGTAAATAACCAAAATCGTGAAAATTTTTACCTTTTACACAGCCAAATATTTTGATTTTTTTGTTCCTGGGGGTGACAAATGATTCTTCTTCGTGAAAGGACCATTCAGGAACCCGCGTCTATCATTTGCGATCGTTGTGGTCGCCGCTCAGACATTGAATCGGACGACGTTGAGTTCGACGAATACCTCTCACTGAATCGTATTGGAGGCTACGGATCGATTATCGGTGACGGGACAAGACTCCAGCTCGATCTTTGCGAATATTGCATCAAAGAGTTGCTGTATCCTTTCGCAAGGATCAATGAACCTTAAAATCCATAACAATCGCAGCAATCCAGAGGCTAAAAAGGGCTTCAACTCTATTCAAAATGATAGTAATCATCGGGAAAGCTGCTGGACAGAAAGCATTGCGATTGGTAGTTCAAATTTTGTTGAAGATATCAAGGTTAAACTTGGAATCAAGGCGGTAGGTAGAAGGATAGAAGAACAAAATGAAGGTCAGTACGTGCTGAGAGTTTTGTGATTCAGGTTTTACCCGAATAGCTTTAAGGTTTAGATTTCATCTGTGTACATCTGTGCTCATCTGTGGCTAAAGAAAAGGTTTCAAAGGTTAAGCTTGGAATCAAGGTGCTGGGAGAAGAGCCTGACTCCAGAGGTTTCTAAATCGAGGGTTGAAAAATAGATCTGTCCCGGTTTCTATGCTATGGACCCGAAATTTGAAATGACTCTGTACTGTGCCCCCGGAATATCCAAAGGAGAATGACCGTGTCAGTATCTCTTCAAAAGCGTTTGAACACCCTAGTAAGTGATGTACAAGCTATACAGAAAGAATTGTTTTTGTCCAGAATAGGTCAAATACAACGCTCACGGCGTACCATTACGTCATGGTACGCTTTGAGTCAAAAAGTTTCTGCTGCGTGGGATTTGGTTTCAGCAGTTGACGAAATAACAGCTCAAAGAGAAAAAAAGTGGTAAAAATCGTCACTGTTGACAGTTCTGTTATCATTTCAACTTTTCTTCCTTCTGAAAAGAGACATGAAGAAGCTTGTTCCCTCTGGAACAAAGTATTGAGTGGTGAGATACTGGCAGTTATGCCGTACTCCGTTCTGGTCGAGGTGGTTTCCGCCATAAGGCGAAGAACCGGTTCTGAGCTTTTTGCACATGAAACTCAGAGAATGTTGGAAGGATTGTCAAGCGTATCGTTTGTTATCTTAGATGGTCGATCTGCAGCCAAGGCATGTCAAATTGCCACAAAGACAGGCTTGCGTGGGATGGATGCGCTTGTTGTGCAGGTTGCACGGGAATACAAGGCCGAATTAATTACGTTTGATCTGGAAATGCAGCAAAAAGCAGCAATGTGAAGGATATGAACCAACATTAAAAGGTGCCTGTCCCCCTCGGAAGCTCTCTTGATACCGGTTGATAACTTCAGTTTTAATTGCTGTTAAAAATGGCACGTGCGAATCGGAACTATATCTCAGGTCAGGTGTGGCACATTACACACCGTTGTCAAAGAACATTTTGGCCACAGATTGACACAAATATTCACAGATAACGGCAGCAGCAAAATTTGACAAAAGCCTACGAAGCTCAACTACTCAATTATCTAAAAGGTACCGGACTAAAGTTGGGATACCTGATTAATTTCGGGAAAGAAAAAGCCACATATAAACGGATGGTTTTGTGATTCAGGTTTTACCCCAAAGAGCTTTAATGTTTTGATTTCATCTGTGTACATCTGTGCTCATTTGTGGCTA
>CAIMXI010000508.1 GCA_903845365.1 uncultured Geobacteraceae bacterium
TCGCCGCTGGAACAACCGCGTCAAGGGGCGCGATTGGTACGATCTGGTCTGGTATGCTGCCCATCATCCACAGTTGAATCTGCATCATCTGGAGCAGCGGATGCGGCAGACCGGCCACTGGAGCGGTGATGTCAGGTTGACACGAGGAGCGTTCGATGTGTTGATGAACGATGTAATAGACCGACTCGATCTTGAGCAGGCGCGACAGGACGTTTCACCCTTTGTGAAAGATCAGCAGGGATTGGCTCTCTGGTCACGGGAGTTTTTTCGGGATGTGGCGGCCCGGATTGAGATTGTGGAAGAAAAGGGAGCAGGGCACTGAGCTGACCAACGTGATGGTGTCGCAGGAGGTGTTCAAGAACATCGGACTGTTCAACCGCTTTGACGGGGGATGAGCTGGAGCTGTTCGACCTGCTCAAAAAGGAAAAGATGACCGGGGCGGAAGAGCAAAAAGTGAAGCTGGCGGCGAAAACTTTGCTGCATCGCCTGCGGGAAGAACAGCCGAAGGTGCTGGTACAGGACTGGTTTAAAGATACGCAAACGCAATTTCGAGTGCGCGACGCCGTAGAACAGGTGTTGCATAAACAGCTCCCCGACAGTTATAATCGCGTCCTGTTCAAGAAAAAGTGTGACGCAGTTTTTGAGACGATGCTGAATTATGCCGCACAGGGGCAGAAGTGGGCGGCGTGATGAGACGCAAATCCCCCCCTAACCCCCCTTTAAAAAGTGGGGAACTTATAACCACCCTCTTTTTGAATGGGCGACATTAAAGCTTCCCCCTTTTTGAAGGTACCCTCTGGGGCATAAAGGGATTGAGGGGGATTTGCTTTTGAATGTGACGAAACATCAAAATAATACGGAGGCACACATGACAAAAAAACCACTGGTACTCATGATTCTCGACGGCTGGGGGATCAATCCCAACCCCAACCACAACGCTGTTGCCCTGGCGAAAACCCCCAACCTGAGCGGTTATCTGAAGGACTACCCTCATACCCAAATCCTCACCTCCGGTATGGCGGTAGGTCTGCCGGATGGGCAGATGGGCAACTCCGAGGTGGGGCACCTCAACCTGGGAGCCGGCCGGATTGTCTATCAGGAGTTGACCCGCGTGACCAAGTCAATACTAGATGGTGACTTCTTCACCAACCCGGTTCTGTTGGAGTGCATTGCCAAAGTCAAGGCGTCCGGCGGCAGACTGCACCTCTCCGGTCTGCTCTCTGATGGCGGAGTGCATTCCCACAATACCCACCTTTACGCACTGCTGGAACTGGCGAAGCGCGAGGGGTTGACCGATGTCTTCGTTCACTGTCTGCTTGATGGACGTGATACACCTCCGCAGAGCGGCGCCGAATATCTGGAACAGTTGGAAGCGGAGATTGCACGGATCGGCGTCGGCAGAATTGCGACTGTCATGGGGCGCTATTACGCCATGGATCGCGACACCCGCTGGGATCGGGTTGAAAAAGCCTATATCGCGATGGTGCACGGGTTGGGTGAACTCTGTATCTCCTCAAAGGATGCCATTGAGCAGAGTTACGCCTCCAAGGTTTACGATGAGTTTGTAGTTCCTGCTGTCATCTGCGAGCATGGTGCTCCGGTCGGCCAACTTCATGACGGTGACGGATTCATCTTTTTCAACTTCCGTTCTGACCGCGCACGGGAAATCACACGCGCTCTTGCTCTGGACGATTTTGACGGTTTTATTCGCAGAGATAGGCCGAAACTGGCAGGGTATGTCTGTCTGACTGAATACGATGCAACCTTCGGACTGCCGATTGCCTTCGCCTCAACTGAATTGAAGAATCTGCTCGGCGACATACTTGCCGATGCAGGGCTGAAACAGCTCCGTATCGCTGAGACCGAGAAATACGCGCATGTCACATTTTTCTTCAATGGCGGAGCGGAAACCCCTTTTGCGGGCGAGGATCGAGCTCTTATCCCATCGCCAAAAGATGTTGCCACGTACGATCTCAAGCCGGAGATGAGTGCCGTTCAGGTAACGGATAAGCTTATTAAACTCCTCGGTCAGGATCAGTACGACGTCATTATTCTAAACTTCGCCAATTGTGACATGGTTGGTCACACCGGTATCGAAGCGGCCGCCATAAAGGCGGTCGAGACGGTGGACGCCTGTGCGGGTCGTATTGCCGCCAGGATACTGGAACTTGGCGGGGCGGTGCTGATTACTGCAGACCACGGCAACGCAGAACAGATGCAGGATGAAAACGGCGAACCGTTCACCGCTCATACGACCAATCCTGTCTGGTTCGTGCTGGTGGATGACAGCCGTAAAAACATATCCCTCCGTGAAGGTGGCCGGCTGGCCGATGTCGCGCCGACCATGTTGAAGATGCTGGGACTTCCGCAACCCCAGGAAATGACCGGGGAGAGCCTGTTATGACAATACGGAAGATTATCGGAACCGACCAGGAATTCACCATCGGCAAGATCGTCTGTCTGGCGCGCAATTACGCTGAGCATGCCAGGGAACTTGGCAACGAGACACCGCCAGCGCCGGTGCTGTTTATGAAACCGGCTTCGTCAGTGATTGCCGATGGCGATACCGTGCGGATTCCGGCTTACTCGCAGGAGTGCCATTACGAAGTCGAGCTGGCGGTTCTGATCGGCGCTCAAGCCCGTAATGTCGCCGCAGACAAGGCACACGAATACATTGCCGGATATGGTGTTGCCATCGACATGACCCTGAGGGATGTCCAGAATGCTTTGAAAGCCAAGGGGCTGCCATGGGAGATTGCCAAGGGGTTCGACACAGCCTGCCCATTGTCTGATTTTGTTCCAGCCGGTGCGGTTGCAGATCCTCATGCGTTGAGCCTGAAACTTGCGGTTAACGGTGACTGTCGCCAGAACGGCATCACAGCAGATATGATCCACCGCATAGCACAGATCATCGCCCATATTTCAGCTATTTTCACCCTGGAACCTGGCGATGTTATCCTGACCGGAACCCCGGCGGGGGTTGGTCCGGTACGCGCCGGTGACGTCATGACTGCGGAGATTTCCACAGTCGGCTACCTGACGATACCGGTTGCATAGTGTGGTGTGAGCAACGTGCAAAGCAACCCGCTACGGAATAAGAAGCGGTTTTTCAGGTTTACCCGCTTGATGAGCCGACTGCGCCGCCTGGAATTGCCGGTTACACACCGCCATAACAGTGTCGAGCTCTTTCATAGCGGACCGCAGTTTTTTGAGGCTCTTTTTTCCGCTATTCGCTCTGCAGAACAGACAATCCTTCTTGAATACTACCTCATCCACAACGACCATATCGGCAGAGGCTTGGCTGATGAACTTGCTGCTGCGGTTCAACGGGGTGTTTCGGTCAAGTTGATCTACGATTATATCGGCTGCCTGGAAACGCCAGCTTCCTATTTTAAAAAACTTGCCACACAGGGTGTTGAGCTCCTTCCATTCAATGTGCCATCTTTCAAACGTGGGTTCACCTGGTTTGATAAACGGGATCACCGCAAGATGATGATTGTTGATGATTCTCTGGCTTTTCTGGGGGGATTCAACATCGGCGAAGAGTACGCAGGCTGTATGGCAGATAACCTGAATTTTCGCGATTTGGGGTTCAGCATCAGAGGCGATGCGGTCAGTGAACTGAAGACAATCTTCCACGAAACCTGGCACGGTGAGTTGGGCGAAAACGTCGCCCGGATCGCTCCGGAACTGCGACTGCATCAGAGCGTCACAAAAATTGGCGATGCTGCGGTTAATATCATAAGCGGCGGTCCCCACCAGCGGCGCTCTTATATCCGCGAGGCGTTTCAGGTCAATATAGCATCAGCGGCAGAAGAAATCCTGATTGCCACCCCATACTTTGTGCCAGGTCTGCGTATTATCCGCTCTCTGCTGCGCGCTGTCCGTCGTGGTGTACGGGTGCGGCTGCTGTTACCGGCTCGCAGTGACGTCCCGATGATGCTGCTGCTCGGCAGAATTTCGTATGCCACTCTTTTACGGGGGGGAGTCGAAATTTTCGAACTGGAACGCGAAATTCTCCATGCCAAGGTTATGCTGATCGACGCAGAGAGGGCGGTCATCGGCTCGGCGAACCTCGATCAGCGCAGTTTTCATCGCAACTTCGAGATCAACTGTGTGGTCGATAACGTGCAGTTTGGTGGACAGATCCGAGAGCTGTTACTGGAGGAGATTTCCGGGTCGCGTCGGGTGGAGCTGGATGTTCATGAGCGCCGAGGCGTGATGATCCGCTTCATGGAGCGGGTCGTCAATCTGTTTGGCTGGTTCTTGTGACCCCGGTTTTGTTTGACACGCACTGCCACCTTGATCTGGAACCTCTCAAATCAGAACTCCCCAGCTTAATGAATGAAGCCAATATCGCAGGCGTCTCAGCTTTTATTGTTCCGGGAGTGCATCCTGATGGATGGCCTCGAATAGTGGCACTGGCTGAAGAAAACCGGCAGATATTTCCTGCATTCGGCATTCACCCGATGCATGCGGAATCTGTAACCGCCCAGGTTTTAGAAAGCCTGACCATACTCTCAACAAAGGGGATTGCCATAGGTGAGACAGGTCTTGATCCCGTATATACGGTGCCGATGGATCTGCAGGAAATGGCTTTTCGTGAGCAGCTTCGGATTGCGCTACACCTTGGCTTGCCGGTACTGATTCATTGTCGCCGTGCGTTTCGCCGTGTACTGTCAATTTTGTGTGAGGAACACGCTGATCAAGTGGGGGGCATCATGCACGCCTTCTCCGGCTCAGTGGAGACGGCGCGTGACTTCATCAGACTCGGCTTTGCCATTTCCATCTCCGGCACGATTACCTGGAATAATGCCGTCAAGCCGCTTCAAGTAGCCCGAAACCTCCCGCTGGAGCATCTGGTGCTGGAAACCGATGCTCCGGATATGACGCCGCAACGATATCGTGGAACATTTAACCGCCCTGCCTGGATAACAGAAACGGCGCTGCGGGTGGCGGAAGTTCGAGGGATATCGACCGAGGAAGTGGCTAGAATTACAACTGATAATGCTCTGCGCGTGTTGCGCTTGCATGACTTTTGAAAAGCTGTAGAGGATTTACTGTTTCATATGTGACCTTCCACATTTTTGGAGGTCTTTTTTATTGGTAAAATATCCGAATGACATATTTTGTCGCATACTTGTGGTATGATGAAGATAGCTCGATAGCAAAGGAAATGAATGAGTACGATTGAAGTACGTACTGCCGCCGGTCGAATAATTTAGAATTATTAGAATCGTATTTTAACGAAGATAATCGTGGTAGTGTGCGGAGATGGGTAAAGGGGTGCTGTTGTGAAGATGGAATATTTTGCACATAGTAAAAATGCCCATGGCAATGCGCACTCAGCAAAAGACCACTTAGCAGAGGTAGCGCGTCTCGCGAAGGAATTTGCCGGGCAATCATCATGGAGCAAAGAAGCAACGTTATCGGGATTGCTCCACGACCTCGGCAAATATGCTGACAAGTTCCAGGCGCGATTACGCGGAGAAACAAAAGGGCTTGATCACTGGTCTGCCGGTTCATGGGTCGCTTTAAGTGAATTCCAGGCTGTTGCTGCTGCATTGGCAATTCAGGGACATCACATCGGTCTTCAGCAGGGAGGACTGCAATACCTCAGAAAGTTGGGTGAACCTCACCCTCCACAATTACAGTTGAGTGATGCAGACCTTGGCCGTCTTAAATTCCGTGCGGCTACAGACGGAATAATAGTCTCCAAGCCGGAGCAGTGCATATTTACGCCACCGGCTATTTTTCATAAACAGTTGGCAGATATGCTCGATGTGCGCATGTTGTTTTCCTGTCTTACGGATGCTGATTTTCTTGATACCGCAACCCATTTTGAAGGGATTGCGAGAGCTAAAGGCTCATCGCTAGATGCAAAACTAGCATTGCAGGCATTAACCAATTTCATGAATAATTCAGTACGGAGATCGACGAAGGCGGATCAGAGTGTACTGGATGCCAGAAATTCTCTATGGGAGATGGTTTTAACTGCCGCTAAACATTCACCTGGGTTACTCACACTGACCGCGCCGACCGGCAGCGGCAAGACGCTGGCAATGCTGAAATTCGCTCTGGAACACGCTGCCCGTAATGGCCTCAAACGAATTGTACTTGTTGTTCCATTTTTATCAATCATTGAGCAGACAGCACAAATCTATCGTACCGTTTTTCACGACTTCCCATCCAATTACGTTCTTGAGCATCACAGCATGGCGGGCTTGGGAAGTGAAAACGCTAAGGATGATGCAGAAGCAGAAAATGAGCGGGCTCGCCGATTGTTATCCGAAAACTGGGATGCACCGATAATCATCACTACAAATGTCCAGTTGCTGGAATCTCTTTTCTCAAATCGACCTTCTGCCTGCCGTAAACTTCATAACCTGATGGAGTCGGTCATCATGTTTGACGAGGCGCAGACGTTGCCGCAGGCCCTCGCTGTACCAACGCTGGGAGCACTTTCCCATCTTTCAACCGCATACCGCTCAACCGTCTTGTTCGCCACAGCAACCCAACCTGCTTTTGATACGCTGGACCATGCAGTCTCAGAAAAAGTCACGGCTGGCTGGAGGCCAACTGAAGCTGCGCCGTACCATGCCAGGCTTTATCAAGCATTACGGCGATATGAGGTGCTTTGGCCTGACAATGGTAAAACCAAAGATTGGCAGCAGCTTGCGGATGAAATTCGCAGTGAAGAGCAGGTTCTTTGCGTAGTGAATCTTAAAAGTCATGCCCAAACGATACTGGACGAACTGAAAAATGACGATGCGATATTTCATCTCTCCACCAATCTCTGTCCGTTGCACCGACGTGCGGTTTTAGAGGCGGTTCGTGATCGATTGAAAAACGGACAACCATGTCGCCTCATATCCACCCAATGTATTGAGGCTGGCGTTGATGTTGACTTTCCAATTGTGTACCGCGCCCTAGCTCCGTTAGATGCCATTGCCCAGGCAGCCGGTCGCTGTAACCGGGAAGGACGCCTGACTGATGACAACGGAAACCGGAAGATGGGCGAGGTGCGGGTATTTGAGCCGGAAGTAACAGGAAATTATCGTAAGCGTTATCCGACGCGGGACTATTTTCAGGCGGCTGAAGTAACTCGAAGTATGTTGACGGTGGCGCGACAATCCGGGCATCCCGGACTGGATTTGAATGAACCGAAAACTTTCAGGGAATATTATCGGGCACTGTATGATTTGAGCAAACCGGAAACTCAAAACGGAGAATTACAGGATGCCATTACAAATGCTGATTTCGTCCGGGTGGCTCAGGAGTATCGGCTTATTGATCAATCTGCAATTCAGGTGTTAGTTCCTTTTGAGAAAGAGCGGGTTTTGTTTGATGAACTCCAGCGTCAACAGGATGAGGAGGGAATAAACGGCCAATGGATAAGGAAATCTCAGGGGCTGGCGGTGAGTGTCTATCGACCGAAAAGCGATCATCCCGCCTGGGGTGTATTGATAGCTGCAAAACTTCGCTATGGCGGTGGAGTTTCGGACGAATGGTACATTCTTGAAGATCGCAACAATGAATTTTACGATGGCGTATCAGGACTGTGTCTTCCAAAGTCACAGTCACAGTTGATTATGATCGGCTGAGGAAAGGAGGTACAACGTGAGCAAAAAAAACCACACGCTGGAAGTCTGGGGAGATTTGGCCTGTTTCACCAGACCGGAAATGAAAGTGGAGCGGTTCAGCTATCCGGTAATTACGCCGTCCGCTGCACGGGGGATATTTGATGCCATTTATTGGGAGGGGATACGTGATCCCAATGGTATGAAGCCCTATTTCCACTGGCAAATTGAACGGATTGAAGTGCTGGAGATGCCGCGTTATCTGGCTTTGCGGCGCAACGAAGTGAAGGGGGTTGTTCCCGGCACAGCCAAGATGAACAAATGGATGCGTGGTGAAGAGACGCCGGAACCGCTTATGGCGGATAGTGACGATCCGACGACAGGACGAACGCAGCGACAGACCATGGCGTTAAAAAATGTCCGTTACCGGTTGACTGCCCGGATTATCCCCAAGCCCCAGTTCTCATCGCCGGAGCAGATCAACAAGTTCGACAGCATGTTTGAGCGACGGGCAAAACAGGGCAAATGTTTTCAACAGCCTTTCTTCGGCTGCAGCGAATTTCCGGCTTATTTTGAGTATTTTCAACCGGGTGAAGAGCGGCAACAACCGGTGGCGTTCGATCAGCATATCGGCTGGATGCTGTACGATGTTTTTGACCTCAGGCGGGATGTTGTGCGGGATGACAAGCCGTTTATATCGCTCTTTGACGCCACGGTGGTGGGCGGTGTATTGGAAGTTCCGGCTTTTGCGGATGAAAAGGTACGCAAACCGGAAAGGGGGCAACTCTGATGCTGCAATCACTTGTTGAATATGCCCATAAAAACCTTGCAGATTCGGAGCCTGGATTCACAACGCGGAGTGTGCGTTGGCTAGTGGATGTTTCGTCTGAAGGGCAGCTTATCAATGTTTTGCCGGTAGGTGATGACAAGGGGGAGCAGACGTCAAAATGTCCTGACATGCACAACATGAATGCCGGTGGGCGTGCTCATTTTCTGGTTGAAACCCTACAGACAATATCACTTTTCTGTAAAGCAAATGAAGACCCGAAAAAGGTTGCTGCTTCGGGTGAAAAACATCAGTTTTTAGCGGGTATGATTTGTCAGTCTTCAGAGGCGATACCTACGCTGCAGCCGCTTGCCGGTTTTATGAAAAACGGCGAAGAGATAGAAAAGCTGCGTGACCGTTTTGCGCTGGAAAAGGCCAAACCAACTGACTGGATGAAATGGCGCGTTGCTGGCGTCGATCCATTGCAACAGACCGAAGTGCTTGAGTGGTGGCGAGGGTGGCGTGATGCAGATCAGACCAAGGGAAAGGTGGAAGAGAAACCCAAAAAGGGTAAACTTGGAGAGCAGCTTTTTCCCGAAGCAGTCTCTGCGGGTATGGTCTGCTTTCTGTCAGGGGAAGCGCTTGAGCCTGTTGCTACTCAACCCAAAATAGGGGGTCTTTCCGGAGTTGGCGGACTTGGTACCGGAGATGTTATTGCCGGTTTTGACAAGTCTGCATTTTGCTCCTTCGGCTTGGAACAGGCTCGTAATGCCGCAATGGGTGCAAATCCGGTTCGCGCGTATGTGGATGCTCTCAATCATTTGATAAAAAACCACTCGCGCAAACTGGCAAATGCACTTGTCGTGCATTGGTTCAAGGATTCGATTCCGCAGGAAAATGACCCGCTCTGGTTTTTGTCCGAGCCGCCGGAGCTTACCGAAGGTGCAGCCCAGCAGTCTGCCCGAGAAATACTTGCAGCATTGCGAAAAGGAGAAAGACCGATTCCGGCAAACAACCGCTACTATGCGCTGACGCTTTCCGGCGCTTCCGGGCGGGTCATGATCCGCGACTGGATGGAGGGGAGTTTTGAAGAGCTGGTTACCAAGGTTGAACGGTGGTTTTCCGATCTTGAGATTGTAGCCAGAGATGGTGGACACACTGCACATGAACCAAAATTTATGGCGGTTTGTGGCTCAATTATGCGCGACATGAAAGACCTGCCGGCTCCAACAGCGGCCACTCTCTGGCGAGTTGCCCTGTCTGGCTTGCCAATTCCGCAACAGATCATTGCACAAGCAATGGCTCGTTTTCGAGCCGATATTATTGACGACAAGCCGTTTAATCATGCCCGCATGGGTTTAATCAAAGCGTATTTCATTCGCAAAGGAGATCAAAAGATGAGTGCCTATCTTAACAAAGAACACCCCAAAGCAGCCTATCAGTGTGGACGACTATTGGCTGTATTGGCAGGTTTGCAACGAGCCGCTTTGGGAGATGTGGGAGCTGGCGTTGTCCAGCGTTACTACGTGGCAGCAAGCCAAACACCGGGGCTTACCCTCGGGCGACTGGTGGGCAACGCCAAGAATCACCTGAACAAGTTGGAAGGAGGTCTTACTTACTGGTATGAAGGGCAGATTGCTGAAATCATGAGTCATATCAAGGATCGTATACCTTCTACTCTCAACCTCGATCAACAAAGCCTTTTTGCACTTGGTTATTACCAACAGATTGCCGCCAACCGTGCCGGAAAAAATAATGACACCAACGAAACCACCAAAGGAGAAAATCAATGAGCATACAGAACCGTTATGAATTCCTCTTCCTGTTTGACTGTGAAAATGGCAACCCCAATGGCGACCCGGATGCAGGCAACAGCCCGCGTATTGACCCGGAAGATATGCACGGACTTGTTTCTGACGTGGCACTGAAACGTCGAGTGCGGAACTTTGTTCAGACAAGTTTTGACAATGTAGCCCCCAACGCAATTTTTATCGAACATGCCACCAATCTTAATAAGCCGATTACCAAAGCCCACGAAGAGACCGGTGGCGCACCAGCAGGTGGCGCAAATCGCGGTCAGGTAAATGCTGCCAGGGACTGGATGTGCAAAACCTTCTTCGATGTCCGTACCTTTGGCGCGGTTATGAGTACCGGAGCCAATGCCGGTCAGGTGCGTGGGCCGGTGCAATTCTCCTTTGCCCGCTCGATTGATCCTATTTTGCCGATGGATGTTTCCATCACTCGCATGGCGGTTGCTGATAAGGCCGCTGGAGCCAAGACATCTGCTGATTATGAGAAATGGGAAAACGAGCAGGAAGAGGACAAACTGCGCACCATGGGGCGCAAGTCTCTCATCCCCTATGGCCTCTACGTTGCCAAAGGTTTCATCAGTGCCAATCTCGCGAAAGGAACCGGCTTTTCTGATAATGATCTGAAAAACCTGTGGGATGCGCTTTTGAACATGTACGACCACGACCGCTCCGCCAGTAAAGGGATGATGTCGTGTCGTGGCTTGTATGTTTTCAAGCACGTTGGCACTGATAGTGACCCGAATCAACGAGTCAAACAGGCGATGCTCGGCTGCGCCCCTGCCCACAAACTGCTTGATAAGGGAGCCATTATCGATATTGTCAGAAAATCAGCCACTTCTCCTCGCAGTTTTGCTGATTACGAGGTGGTTGTTCATCGTGACCGATTGCCAGCTGGTGTGGAACTGCTGACACCATGAGCGAGCTACTTTCAGAGAACGCGGAGAGCATTGCGCTCTCCTCGCTCAACCAGTATTCTTACTGCCCTCGCCGTTGTGCCCTGATTTTCATGGATCACGAGTTTGTGGATAACATCCACACCCAGCGTGGAACTGAAGAGCATGAACGGGCGGATCAGACGTTTCATGTCTGCGATGCAGAGGGTGTTCGTCTGGAATATGCCCTGCCGGTATGGTCACGACGCCTTGGACTTTCGGGGCGCTGTGACGTGGTGGAATTCCATCCCGACGGCACGGTGTATCCAGTGGAATACAAACATGGAAAAAAACATAAGTGGCTAAATGATGATCTGCAACTTGCTGCTCAGGCAATCTGCCTGGAGGAAATGCTGAATATCCGCATAGAACGTGGCGCTATCTTTCACAAAGGTTCAATGCATCGCCGTGAAGTTACATTTACGCAGGAGTTGAGGAAGCACGTAGAGGAAACTACTGCAGCAATCCATGATTTGCTTGCTTTAGGGCATCTTCCGACACCGATCAACAATCAACGGTGCCCGGAATGTTCGCTGAAAGAGATCTGTCTGCCTGACGTAGTTGCAAACAAGAACCGCAGCAGTAAAGCGGCGCGGGAATTGTTTGAAATTTGAGGAGGAAATATGGAAACGAAACTTGTCGTTTTCAAAGATAAGCAAATAAGACGGACGCTTTACAACAATGAATGGTGGTTTTCAGTTGCTGATGTGGTGGAATCATTGACAGACAGCAGTGATGTCCGTCAATACGTTAAACGTTTGCGGCAGCGTGATTCTGAACTGGATTCCTACTGGGGTACAATTTGTACCCCACTTGAGTTAGTTGCTCCGGATGGGAAAAAACGGGCCACTAACTGCGCCAACACTGGGGGCCTCTTCCGCATCATCCAGTCAATCCCTTCTCCCAAGGCCGAACCGTTCAAGCGCTGGCTGGCAAAAGTCGGCTACGAACGGGTGCAGGAAATTGAAGACCCGGAACTGGCAACAGCTCGAACTCGGGAACTGTATCGTGCCAAGGGGTATTCGGAAGCATGGATTGAGAAGCGGATGCGCGGCATTGCTGTCCGTGCCGAACTGACAGAGGAGTGGAAACAGCGTGGCGTGAAGGAGTCACCGGAATATGCCATCCTGACAGCCGAAATTAGCAAGGCGGCCTTTGGTATGACGCCGAGTGAATACAAAGAGTTTAAAGGGTTGGAACGGGAAAATTTGCGCGATCACATGACCGATCTTGAACTGATTTTCTCGATGCTGGGCGAGGCGGCGACCACTGAAATTGCTCGCAAGCAGGATGTGCAAGGCTTTCCAGAAAACAGGATTGCTGCACGGAAGGGAGGCAAAATTGCTGGTGATGCGAGGGAAAAACTGGAAATAGAAACCGGTGATAGTGTTGTCACACAGGAAAATTTTCTGTCTGAACCGGAGAGTAAAAAACGACGGCAAATCCCCCCCAGCCCCCCTTTAAAAAGTGGGGAGTAAAACAAGTCCCCCTTTTTGAAGGGGGATTCAGGGGGATTTGATTTTGATTTCGGGGGATTTATGAAGCAACTTCTCAACACTCTCTACGTCATGACGCAAGGCGCATACCTGTCGCTCGACCACGAAACTGTGAGGATTGAAGTTGGCGGTGAGTTGAAGCTGCAGGTGCCTCTGCATCACCTTGGCTCCATCGTTACGCTTGGTAATGTGATGATTTCGCCGTTTTTCCTCGGCAAATGCGGCGAGGATGGCCGTGCCGTGGTGATCCTTGACCGCAATGGTCGTTTCAAATGCCGCATGGTGGGCAAAACAACCGGCAATGTGCTGCTGCGTCAGGAACAGTACAAAGCTGTCCAGAATGAAGCGAAATGTATTGCCATTGCTGCTGCCATGACCGCCGGAAAGGTCAAGAACGCCCGTAATGTGCTGATGCGGAGCGCTCGTGAGGCCGATACACCGGAAGAAGAGCTTCGCCTGCGGAAATCGGCAGAAGTGCAGGCGCAGGCGCTTTTCCATCTTAAGTCGCCCCGTGATACGGATCATGTCCGTGGCCTCGAAGGTGAAGCTGCAGCGGCTTATTTTGATGTTTTTCAATTGATGATGAAACCTGGGGAGCGTGAGAGTCTACCGATGAACGGGCGTAATCGCCGTCCGCCGCTTGATCCGGTCAATGCCCTGATTTCGTTCCTTTACACGCTGATTTTGAATGACTGTATCAGTGGCTTGGAGGGAGTTGGACTTGATCCGCAAATGGGTTTTCTGCATGTGCCGCGTCCCGGCAGACCGTCGCTGGCGCTGGATTTGATGGAAGAATTCCGGGCCTTTCTGGGTGATCGTTTGGCGATTACCTTGATCAATCGCAAACAGGTGACTATTGAGCATTTCGAACCACGCCCCGGAGGCGCCGTCTACCTTAATGAAAAAGGGCGCAAAGAGGTGGTGGCTGCGTACCAGAAGCGCAAACAGGAGGAGGTAGAGCATCCTCTTCTGGTGGAGAAGACCCCTATCGGTCTGTTGCCGCACCTCCAGGCTCGCCTGCTGGCACGGCACCTGCGCGGGGATCTCGAAAGTTATGTTCCGTATGTTCATGGGTAACGGAAATCCCCCCTTGCACCCCTTTGCAAAGTGGGGTAACTACAAATCCCTCCCAACCTCCCTTTGCAAAGGGAGGAGCTTTAAAAAGTCCCCCTTCAGAAAGGGGGATTTAGGGGGATTTGCCTTTAGGGGGATTTGATGTGGGTAGTAATCTGTTACGATGTCAATACTGAAACTCGCGAAGGAAGGCGGCGCTTGCGCCGGGTGGCGCAGGTGTGTAAAAACTACGGTCAGCGCGTGCAGAAATCGGTTTTTGAATGTCAGATTGATCTGATGAAGTTCGAGGAGTTGCGGCGCAAGCTGTTAAAAGAGGTGTCGCTGACGTTGGATAATCTGCGTATCTACCGATTGACGGAACCGAGAGAAAAACATGTTGAAAGTTACGGAGAAATTCAGACGATTCTTTTTGACGAAGATACGCTGGTCGTCTGAAGTGCGCGAACTTGGTGCTATAACGAAAAGGTGGGGGGTGTTCGCGATGCTTGAAATTATTGAGGAAATAGTTGTAAATGTGAGTTGTGGTACCTCTTTTTCTGCTGCTGCTTACAAGGTTCGCATAACAAGGAATTTAACACATTGGAAACTAACCACTTTTTGAGGGGTTAGAGCGCCCGCCTTTCTTGGGCGGGCGAGGATTGAAACTTGCTACGTCCTCCGCTGGTTGCAAGTTGTCGAGTGAGCGCCCGCCTTTCTTGGGCGGGCGAGGATTGAAACAAACTAGAAGTAACAGAGCAGGAAATCAACATCAGAGCGCCCGCCTTTCTTGGGTGGGCGAGGATTGAAACGCCACAGGTGCGCTGACTGTAACGGGGAGCGTGGAGCGCCCGCCTTTCTTAGGCGGGCGAGGATTGAAACGGATAACCAATGCACTAATCCCATAATCATCAAGCTTCAGACAAAGTGTCAGCACATTTCCCCAAATTTTCAGGTGAACATGGACGTTATCACAACCCATACGAATGCGGATTTTGATTGCCTTGGCGCCATTACGGCGGCTTTGCGGCTCTATCCCGGCGCTCTGCTCTCTTTTCCGGGGTCTCAGGAAAAAGTGGTGCGGGTTTTTGTGGAACGGCATCCCGAATACCTGCCGCACTTTACTCGGGCCAAAGAGATCAACCTTGAATCGATCACCCGCCTGATCATAGTTGATTGCCAGAAGGCCTCCCGGATCGGTCGCTTCGCAGAGATTCTTGAACGCCCTGGCCTGGAAATAGATATCTATGATCATCATCCGTTGACCGATGAAAGTATTCGTCCGACCGGCGGCACAATTGCTGTTGGCGGTTCTGCATCAACGCTTCTCGCCGCCAAGTTGATGGCTCAGGGCGTTTCATTGAGCGCTGAAGAAGCCACTCTGATTCTGCTCGGGATTCATGAGGATACCGGGCGTTTGTTGTTTGCATCGACGACGTCAGAGGATTATCTGGTCGCGGGTTGGCTGCTGGCTCAAGGTGCGCGGTTGAATATCATCAGCGACGCCCTGACGCCGGAGTTGACAAAAGCGCAGATGGGGCTTTTACGGCAACTGCTGACAACCCTTAAAGCCAGCACAATAAACGGCGTGGTTATTTCGATCGCTCATGCCACGTGTCAACACTATATAGGTGACATCGCCTCACTGGCTCATCTGCTGCGTGACATGGAAAATATGGATGCGCTGTTTGTGGCTGTGGCCATGGAGGATCATGTATATCTGGTAGGGCGCAGTCACGCCCCTGAAGTCGATGCCGGTGAAATAATGAGGGCTTTTCAGGGCGGCGGGCATAGTACGGCAGCCTCGGCTGTGGTACACAACCAGTCGCTGAAGCAGGTTCTGGAGCGGCTTGATCAACTGCTGCGGCGCACGGTTACGGGAAGCGTTACGGCGGGGGCAATAATGTCAACCCCGGTCAAGACGATGCCGGCCTCGGTCAGTATTACCGGGGCACGTGAATATCTGACCCGCTATAACTGCAACGCAATGCCGGTTATGTCCGGGAAAGTGATGGTGGGTGTTGTCTCCCGCAAGACCATCGAAAAAGCGCTGCACCACGGACTGGGCGAATCGCCGGTAACCGATTTCATGCATACGGAATACCTCTCTGCAACCCCTGATACCCTGCTGACAGAGATCCAGTCGTACATGGTAACCGGCAATCGCCGTTTTGTTCCTGTTTTTGAGGGTACAGAGCTGGCCGGCGCGGTGACACGAACCGATTTGATGCGTCATATCTACGGCAGTCGGCGTCGCCAGAGTGGTCCGCTCTATGATCTCGAATCGCTGGAAGTTCCGACGCGGATCCGTTCAGTTGCTGGAGTGATCGCTAAGCGCTTTTCCAGGGATATCCGTGAGACACTTCAGAGACTCGGCGCTATCGGCGATAGCCTGGGGATGGCGGTCTATCTGGTCGGCGGTTTTGTTCGCGACCTGCTGATCGGGATCGACAATCTGGATATGGATGTTACCGTTGAAGGAGACGCCATTTTTTTCGCGGAACGCTTTGTCGAACTCTATGGCGGGAGGGTGCGGAGTCACAAAAAATTCGGTACCGCTGTGCTGATCCTTCACGATGACAGAAAGATTGATGTTGCCAGCACCCGACTGGAATATTACGACTCTCCCGGCGTCCTCCCGACTGTTGAGCGGGCCTCACTTCGGCACGATCTGTACCGGCGTGATTTTACGGTAAACACTCTGGCAATCTGCATCAACGGTAATCGCTTCGGTCAATTGACCGATCATTTCGGCGGTCAGCAGGATATTCAGGAACGGGTCGTCAGGGTGCTGCACAACTTATCCTTCGTCGAAGACCCGACCAGGGTGTTTCGGGCCATCCGTTTTGAACAGCGCTTAGGTTTTCATATAGCGCCGCATACCGAAAATCTGATGCAGAGCGCGGTACGCATGAATCTCCTTGAAAAGCTCGGAGGAGAGCGCCTGCTGAGTGAGCTCGTGCAGATCATGCGCGAAAAAGAGCCGATTGCCGCCATTACCCGCATGGCTTCTTTCGGGCTACTCCCGTATATTCATCCCGGGCTCAAACTGGTTGCGGCCACGGAACGGGTGCTGCGGGAGACCGGACAGGTTATGGCATGGCTACGGCTGCTCTACCTCGAGGAGAAATGTGAGCCATGGCAGGTATATCTGCTTGCTTTGTGTGACGCCCTTTCGCCGCAGGAATTCCACGACGTCTCTGTCCGTCTGGCGATTCCTGGTCGACTCGCGTTGCGCCTCTGCAGCCAGCGTCATCTGGTGTTCAGCACTCTTAATGCTGTCAAGCGACGTTTGAAGCAGTCGGCTGAGGTACAAAACAGTCAGGTTTATTACTGGTTCAGCGGCCTTAGTCTGGAGATGCTGGCATATCTGGCGGCGCGCGCCAGCAGCGAGCAGGTCAGGCGCTTCGTCTCACTCTATCTGACCAGGTTGAGAGCGATAGTCCCCGTTTTGAACGGCGAGGATCTTCGCGAGCTTGGCCTGGAGCCGGGGCCGCTGTTCCGGCGCATGAAAAATCGCCTGCTGCAGGCGCGCCTGAATGGCGTGGTGAGCAGTCGAGATGAAGAGGTGGCGCTGGTACTCCTGATGGCAGATTTAAATAAAAAATTGTAAAACCGGCAACGGCAGGTATAATGTCGCGACGTAAGGAGCTAATTAAGAATGCAAGATGAGATACGGCAGCAGATAAAAGAGCTTCTCAAAGAGCAGAACGGACTGCTTCTGGCTCACAATTACATGCGTGATGAGGTTCAGGAGATCGCCGATATCACCGGCGATTCTCTCGCCTTATCCATTGAGGCTTCCAAAACCGGAGCCGACGTCATACTGTTCTGTGGCGTTCACTTCATGGCGGAGTCAGCGGCTATTCTCTCTCCGGGAAAAAAAGTTCTGCTTCCCCGCCCGGATGCCGGATGTCCGATGGCCGACATGGTAACGGCAGAAGAGCTCGAACTGCTCAAGTCGCGGCATCCCGGCGTGCCGGTCGTTACATATGTAAACTCGTCTGCCGAGGTTAAAGCCCATTCCGACATCTGCTGCACATCAGCCAATGCGCTAAAGGTTGTGCGCTCGCTCAAAGAGGATGAACTGATCTTTGTGCCGGATCGCAATCTGGGGCGCTGGATCGCAAAGTTCGTCCCGGAAAAGAAGTTCATTTTCTGGGAGGGATTCTGCCCGACACATGAGCGGATGACGGTTTCAGCGGTGCTGCAAAAAAAGAGCGAACATCCAGGTGCGCTTTTTATATGCCATCCTGAAAGCGCCCCGGAGGTTTCGGAGTTGGCAGACCATGTCTGTTCAACAAGCGGCATGTATGACTACTGCCGCACCTCTCCGGCCAATAAGTTCATCATCGGCACGGAGGTCGGCATTATCTACAAACTCCGCCTCGAAAACCCGACCAAAGAATTTATCCTGGCGTCACCGGCTCTGTTCTGCCCCAATATGAAACTCACCTCGCTGGAGGATATCCTGCTGTCACTCCAGACGATGACGCCGGTTATAAGCGTACAGGAGGTTATTCGCATCAGAGCCAAGGTGGCGCTCGACCGGATGCTGGCAATCCCGCGCGACTGACGTTTTATTAACTTGACAGGGAATTTCGTCTCCTCTATGATGCAACCCCCTACGGGCCTATAGCTCAGTTGGCTAGAGCCACCGGCTCATAACCGGTTGGTCCCAGGTTCGAGTCCTGGTGGGCCCACCATTTCAGATTTCGAGGGATAAACGCCGGATGCCGGCCAGATATTTGGGAACGCCCCGTTATCATACCTCACCACGAGAGTGCACACCGCAAGGTTGCACTCTTTTTGATTGTAGCCGATGAAAACTCCTAAAGTTGCGGATCTGGTTGGTATTATTAATAAAATTGCTCCATTGGCACTGGCGGAAGCGTGGGACAATCCCGGATTGCAGATTGGTGATCCGGCTGCCGAAGTAACCCGCGTTATGGTAGCCCTTGATCCGACCCCTGACGTTGTAGACTCCGCCATCAGCTCTTCCTCACAACTGCTCGTCACCCACCACCCTCTTATATTCAAACCGATCAAGTCAATATCAGCGGCTAACCCTCTTGGCGCGATCATACAAAAGGCGATCAAGGGTGGATTGTCAATAATCACTCTGCACACTAATTATGATATCGCCGATGGTGGATTAAACGATGCCCTTGCCCGGAAGATCGGAATTTCGGATTCTCTGCCGCTCAAGATTACATCCACTACCGAGCTGGTTAAACTGGTGGTTTTTCTCCCTGTTACCCATCTTGACCAGATGCGGTCGGCACTCTTCCCCTTTCTTGCGAGGCAGGGTAATTACCGGGACTGTACCTTTGCCACTGATGGCACAGGTACCTTTACCCCGCTGGAGGGAGCGGAGCCTTTTTCCGGTGCAGTCGGGCACTTCTCAAAAGTACCCGAAGAGCGTCTTGAACTGCTGATCACTGCTGCAGAGGTTTCGCGAGCGGTTAAGGCGCTTCTGGCCGCTCACCCATACGAGGAGCCAGCCTTTGATCTATATCCGCTTTTAAATAAGGGGACTAAGCTTGGACTTGGGCGGATCGGACGTTTGTCTGAATCTTCAACTCTGGCTGAATATGCCGACCGCCTGAGAAATGTTCTGTCGGCACCGGCGCTTCGCTACGTTGGGGATCCGAATGCCGTGATTTCGAAAGTGGCGCTCTGCAGCGGCAGCGGTGCCTCTTTACTGCGGGATGCAGCGAGAGCCGGCGCTGATCTCCTGGTTACCGGAGATATTAAATATCACGAGGCGCGTGAAGCCGAAGATTGTGGCCTTGCTTTAATTGATGCCGGCCACTATCCGACTGAAATTATAATGGTGCCTGAAATGGCAAAACGCCTCGGACAGGCTATTGTCGCCGCCGGATATGCCGGATGCGCAGTAGAAGAGTGCAGAGCGGAAACCGATCCGTTTCGAATATAATCAATCAGAATCAGAGACAATTTGTAGCAAAGGGGGAACGATTTGAAAAAGAAACTGGATATGTTGGAGGAGTTGCAGGAGGTAGATCAGAAGATCGATCTGCTAAAGGTCGCACAAAGTGCCCTCGAGGCTGAAATGAGCGGGATTAACCAGGGTGTGGATGCTGCGCGTGAGGAGCTTGCCGGGTTTGAAGCAAGTCGGACTCAAATTGAAGCGGAAAAGATCGAACTGGAGGCCACCCACGCTGCCGAGCTGGAAAATATTGTCAGATCTGAAACTAACATGAAGGAGACCAAGACCAACAAAGAGTTTCAGGCGGTTGGTCGTGAAATCACCGCTGCAAAAAAACAGGTGTCTGAAATTGAAGAGAATCTCCTGCAGAAGATCGGCCAGATCGAAGAACTCAATATCGCCCTTGCTGCTAAAAAAAGCAGATGCGAAGAACTTGCCGAGAACTCAGCACAAAGGGTTGTTGCCAAGCAGGCTGAAATTGCAGCGGTTCAGGCAAATATTGATGCGGAAATTGTTCATCGGGAAAACGTGACAAAAGGCTTGTCGGCCTCTCTGGTAAAAAAGTTTACCATGCTCCGTGAGCAGCGCCGTGGGCAAGCTCTTGCCATCGCCCGTGACGGCTACTGCCTGGGGTGCAACATGCACCTGCCACCGCAGTTGTATAACAATCTTTACAAGCATGAAGAGCTGCTTACCTGTCCGCATTGCCAGCGGATCCTTATTCTCAAGCTGAAGCAGCAGTAGGCAGGAGCGCCTGTCAGAAGCGATAATCGCGGCACTATGGCGCTCCTGCAAAACGGTTTGGTTGAAGTAGTTCAGATGTTCGCTGCCGGTTCGTCCGGTAGAGGAAAGTCCGGGCTCCATAGGGCGTGACGCTGGATAACGTCCAGCGGGGGTGACCCCAGGGAATAGTGCCACAGAGAGAAGTCCGCCTGCCTCGGCAGGTAAGGGTGAAAGGGTGAGGTAAGAGCTCACCGGGTTCGGCGGCGACGTCGGATGCCAGGTAAACCCCGTCAGGAGCAAGACCAAATAGGGGGGCGTTAAGAGCGGCCCGCTCGTGCCCCCGGGTTGGTTGCTTGAGGGTGTCGGTAACGGCATACCCAGATGAATGGACATTGCCCGGGGAGGAGTAACCCGACTCGGGAACAGAACCCGGCTTACGAACTGCTTCAGCCAAATAAAAAAAGGCTGTAACTCCATCTGTATACATATTTGGGGTTACGGCTTTTTTTGATATGTTCAGATTTTATAATCGTTACCGATTACCGTATGGAAACCTGCATGAGAGAGATAATCACCTTCCTTCATAATCTGTTCCCTGTAGAACTCCAGAGCCGGATTGTTCTGGTCGGTGGTACCGTTCGGGATATGCTGCTGGGCAAAGAGAGCCGGGACATTGATCTTGTCGCTGCTCTCTTCCATGACGATCTTCTTGCACTCGGCTTCCGGCTGGTGGAGGCCAGCAGTTCTGCCACTATCTACTTCAAACATCACCATACCTTCGGCAAGATTGAAGTCACACGTATTAATAGCATGGATGAACTTGTGGGCAATCTGCTCCAGCGAGACTTTACTATCAATGCCATGGCAATGGATCTGGCTGGCGAGCGCATTGACCCGCTGGGAGGTGAAACGGATCTGAAGGCGCGGATAATAATGGCGTGCAGCAAGCAATCCCTCACTGGCGATCCTCTCCGCATCTTCCGTGCCTTCCGCTTTGAATGTTCAGGCTGGCGGATGACACCGGAAACCGAATTGCTGATTCTTGCTCGTGACTGGTCAGATACGTTAAGTACCATGCCGGTGGAGAGGTTCAGTAACGAGATGCTGAAGGCTCTGGCCGGAATAACTCCGGAACGATTCTTTGAGAGAATGATTGAGTTCAGCGTCGGCATGGATTTTCTGCCAGAACTTTTCAAAATGCCGCACATCCCCGCCGGACCATTGGAACATCATCCGGAAGGCGATCTCTTCACACACTCTCTCCAGGTGCTGCAACGTGTGGCGGCAACAACCGGTGACCCGCTTGCCCGCTTCTGCGCCTTCTTCCACGACCTCGGCAAGCTGACCACCGATCCGGTACTCTATCCGAAACACCACGGGCATGATGATGTCGGTTATGAAATGGCCGAAGATTTTTGCAACCGCTTATGCCTGCCTGCAACTTATCGAAAAACGGTGGCATTGATCTGTCGCCTGCACGGCACGGCCAACAAATGGAATGAACTTAGGGGCTCCACAAAAGTCAGGATGGCAGAACAAGCCATCAAGGCTGGGATTGTTCAAATTCTGCCACTGGTTTCTACTGCAGATAAACCGGGTAATCAGGCGATTACCGGATGGGAAGATGCTGTCCGGGTTGCTGCCATGAACACGCGAGAGCTGGGGATTGATCAGGAGAAGCTGGAGGCAATGCCGGTTGAGAATCGGCCTTCGTATATTTTGCAGAAGCGGGTTGATGTATTACGGAATGATGGCGTATAATTTGCTGGCTCGATTATCTGCATATCAACTACTGACAGGGTTAAATGTCTGAACGTCAAATTTCAATTTCCCCATTCCTCTCAATCTGTCTGATCGGCTTCATTGCCTTATTCAGCTCATATCTGCGTATGCCGGTCATGCCTCTGTATGCAGCCTCGCTGGGTGCTGATCCATCACAAGTCGGAATTATCAATGGAGCATTCATGTTTACCGCCGGATTATTATCAATTCCGGCAGGCATGCTTGCAGACGGTATCGGCAGAAAGATTCCCATTATAGCGGGTAGCATTGCCATTGCATTTTCCTCTCTGTTGATTCCGCTTTGCCATCTGCCGCTCCAGATGGCTGCTGTATATGTTCTGTTTGGAGTGGGTCTGGCAGCTTTTGCGCCAAGTATCCTTTCACTGGTGGCTGATGTCACGCCTTCCGATAAGTTTGGGCAGGCCTATGGCCAGTATACCACGGTGGGCTATTTTGCCATGACCATAGGGCCGGCTGCGGGAGGTTTTCTTGCCAAATCATTCGGATTGAAAGAGGTGTTTTTTGTTTCAGGGGGATTATCAGTTGCGGCCACATTGCTGGCTTTACTGCTGCTACCCAAAGGGGTGTCCCGACACAAATCGGATCCGCACTCTATTATTGGTAGCAGCTTGGAGTTGCTTAAGAACCGCTATCTACAGGCGTGCCTAATTGCGACTGTCGGTAGCTGCATAGGTTTTGGCGTGTTCCTCACGTTTTTGCCACTTTTTGCAGTATCTCTCGGGTTTGATGCCGCGCAGGTCGGAATTGTGTTTGCAGCTCAGGCGCTAACAAATGTGCTGTTCAGGATTCCTATCGGAATTATTGCCGACAAAATTGATCGACGTTGGATTGTAGCGGTGGGCATGTTCTTGCTCGCTTTGGCTCTTGGGGCATTGGGACAGGCTGAGCATTTAAGTTACATGGTGGTATGCGCCATTGTTCTGGGGGTTGGTATGGCTCTGATCTATACCGCCATCGGGGCATTGATTGCGGAACAGGTTCCAGCGACTCAACGCGGATTGGCAATGGGAATGTACCACAGTTCAGTTTTTATGGGGATGATGTCAGGTGCAACAGCTATGGGAATGGCCTTGAAGAAAATCAGTTATCCCCTTTGTTATGCGCTCTCTGGTGGCATGGCATTACTGGCGCTGGTCTGGTTCATTATATTGCTGCTGCGCAATGGTTCGAATAGATACTCCAAGCCGTTGACCTTTATCTCATAGACCGTCTGGAGCATTTCGCCAAGTCTTCCGCCGGGAAAACCTTCTCCCGCCATCCACACCACATAATGTTCAGGCAGATCAATCAGCAGTTTTCCTTTATGGGCGCCAAAAGGCATACGCATCTGCGTCAGTGCCGTCAGTTCGCGGGAGTCGCCAGTCGATTGTCAATTGTACGAACCTACGGCCTACCCGGCATTATCAAAGGTTACCTGAGGAGTAGCAGTGGTACCCCCATATCCGAAGTTCGTGAAGAACAGTGTGACTATCTTGGCAAAAGTACAACTATCGCAATGCCGGGAAAATATTGCACAAGTTGCGGTGAGTGAATCTTTTCCGCAGCCGAAACGGAATACTACCTGCAGGCCGTCAAAGCTTTCCGTGCTCAGGTTGATGCAGAACCGCTTCACCCCACACCAGATCATAGCGGGCGCTGCGACCGCCCCCGGTCTGTCTGATAACCCCCATATTACTTAAAGCTTCCAGCTCGCGAAAGGCGGTGGCACGGCTGACGTTGGTCATGGAGGCGTATTTGCGATTGGTGAGACCACCTTCGAAGCCCCCCTTACCGGCGTCGAGCAGGCGATTGATGACCTTTTTCTGCCGTTCGGAAAGGGTGATCTGGCTGTGGAGCCTCCAGAAAGCAGCCTTGTCAAGTACGGTAGAGAGCACGGTTTCAGAGAGGGATATGGCACGGCGAAAGCAGCCCAGAAACCAGAGCAGCCATTCAGTCAACTCGCCATCCCCTTTCTGGCACCGTTCCAGGATATTGTAATACTCGCCCCGTTCAGCCATGATCTGGGCCGACAGGCTGTAGTAGCGCATCGCCTGACCGTCATCCTGAGCCAGTGCCATGTCGGTGATCGCACGAGCCAGACGACCGTTGCCATCTTCGAACGGATGAATTGTGATGAAATGGAAATGAGCCAGGGCGGCCCGCACAACTCCTTCGACCTTACCAAGGCTGCTGTCCCACCACTGGAGGAACGTGCTCATTTCGCCGGGTACACGATCAAAGAGGGGTGCCTCAAAATGAACAGTCTCGCGTCCGACCGGACCGGAGACAACCTGCATGGGGGTATCACCGCGCCACTCCCCTGTCCGGATGCGGAACATCCCTGAATAGCCGGTGGGAAACAGCGCCGCCTGCCAGCCGCAGAGCCGTTCGAAGGTCAAGGGGTCAGAATGATTGCGGGTGGCGTCCAGCAGCACCGTGATCAGGCCGTCTACGGAACGATCTGCAGGAATCCCCGCATCAGGCAGGCCAAGACGCCGGGCGACCGAGGAGCGGACAGCGCGGGCATCGAGCTGTTCTCCTTCGATGGCAGCGGTTTTCACCGTTTCTTCGGCAAGGATCTCCGCCTGGCTTTCAAGAGGAAACCCGAGAGAAGCGACCGTACTCAACAGTTTCCCCTGCTGCAGGCGGCACTCCCCCAGCGGGGTCAGGAGCTGATTCGTGTTCCAGCGGAAATGTGTCCAGTTGTCATGGTGCCAGATGTAGTGAGTCATTTTACCCTGCTAATTGATTCAGATTTTGAAGCGATTATCGCCGGTATTCGCTTCAGATGCAAGGGGTTTTTCAATCGTCAACCTTCACTTTTGTAGTTTCTTTGTAGTGGGTTTCATGCTAACTAATAGCATTAGCAAGACCAACAGTAGAAGGCTTGAATACGTGGACGATCAACAGTTGTGGGATCTTGGCTTTACGCGTCTGGAAGCGCTGAATTCTTGTTTCCCGCAAGAAACTAAATCCGCTTTGGCTGAACTCCTGGCTCGCTACTGCCAAACTAAAGAAGCTCTTGCCGCTGTCATTGCCGAAATAGATGCTTCTTCCATCTGTCGTCAATGCGGCGGTCAATGTTGTCTGAACGGTAAGTACCGGATAAATGTTTTTGATACCTTGGGCTTTATCACAAGAGAAATCCTTCCGTCGGTAAATTTTACCCAGAAGCCGCTCTGCCCGTATGGTAGCCATGACGGTTGCAGCATGGAGCCGTGCCTGCGTCCGGCTGACTGCATTTTATTTATCTGCGATGCGCTTGACGAGAAGACCTCACCGGATTCCCGAGCGATTCTTGCCGCCGGGGAGCAAGGTCTGCGCAACTGTACCTTGCAGGCTTCCCGCCTGACCGGTGAACCGCTCGGAACTCCGCTCCTGCTTTGGGCGGAAAAGCAGAGATTCATCAATCAAAAAAAGTAAAAGGTGTAA
This sequence comes from uncultured Geobacteraceae bacterium, assembly GCA_903845365.1. GTDB lineage: Bacteria > Desulfobacterota > Desulfuromonadia > Geobacterales > Pseudopelobacteraceae > JACRCG01. The sequence goes on from CAIMXI010000508.1 coordinate 25,526, forward strand.
ATTATGGCAACTATTAATGATCTAGTACTTGTTTACATAGATGATAAACCTGGTTTCTACGCCCGTGTTGAGGATATCATTCCGGACGTCAAGCCTGGCTGGTGGCAGGTTTCATTGCTGGTACTTACCTTTCCACTGCAGGTTTTTACCTGGATTCTTGACGAACAGCAGCTTGAAGGAGCCGATTTTACCATGGGGGGAACACCGCTTCGTCTGGAGGATCTTGTCTCTCCGGTTGAGCTGGAACGGATTGAGAAGGAAAAGAGTGAGAAAGAGCGCGCTCTGAAAGCACGCCGGGAGGGTCCGGCACCAAAAGTCATTTCACTGCTGGATCGTAAGAAAAAATAACGTTTCGCTTTGTGAGAATAGAAGAGGGCTCTTCCTGATTATTGGAAGAGCCCTCTTCTTGTTTACAACAGGTGTGCGGTTATTCGCAGCTATATGTGGTTTCTATGCGACGGTTCTTTGCCCTGCCTGCAGCATCTTTATTAGATGCTATCGGCTTTGCCGGTCCATAACCTTTAGCGGAAAGGCGGCTGCCATCGATCCCGAATTTTGCGATGATGTAGTTACGTACGCTTTCAGCACGCGCTTGTGATAGTTTCTTGTTAAGTTTTTCACTGCCAACTGAGTCAGTGTGCCCATCAATAGCTACTCCTGATTTAGGGAACTCTTTCAGGAAACTACCAATTTTATCAAGCTCGGCGTGATATTTGGCCTTAATCAAAGCCTTGTTGGTATCAAAAGCAATCTCAACAACCGCAGGCTTGTTACAATTTTTTGGTAGTGGACAGCCATCGCTATCAACCTTGACTCCTGCCGGGGTATCAGGGCATTTATCAAGGTAATCGGCAACACCGTCTTTATCTGAATCAAGCGGACACCCCTTGCGATCAACCTTAACACCTACAGGTGTGTTGGGGCATCTGTCAAGCTCGTCGATAACACCGTCACGGTCTGAATCTGCAGGAGGAATGTAAACCGGGGGAGCAACTGGAGGAGGAGCCGGAACTACAGCTTCGACGACAACCGGAGCGGGAGCAGCAGCCGGAGCAATTTCAGCTTCACGCACAGGGACAGGGCAAAGGGCATTCGCTTTTTCAGTGGCTTTTTTTGCCAGCGCGGCACCTTCCTCGGTATGGCATGCCCTGAATACATCGTAGGCATTGTTCTTAGCGTCTTCTGCAGCTTTAAACTCTGCGGGACAGCTCTTGTCTTTTCCTGCGACTCGAGCCGCTTCCACCGCCCTGTCTGCCTCCTGCATCTCATAGCGGATATATTTGCCCGGGATATTGCCCCGATATGAATTCACTTCATAATTTGCGCATCCAAACAGAGAAACTGCGGAGAGCGCGGCAGCTAAAAACGATGAACCTCTCAATACTTTTTTCATAGAAACATACTCCTTTCAGATTAATGTGACCGAACAGACGGCTAAAATATACATCATTAGAACGCAAGTCAAATGCAAAACGCCGAATATGGTGCAGTGAAGATTCAAGCGGCACCGAAGGCTTGCAATTTATTTCCGGCTGCATTACTCTCCATGCACCGCTAGAGATACATATAGAAACAACACATTTGTCAGGAGGTTACAGCATGTTTTCCCCACAGTTTCGGGCGCGCAGGATACGGGGTAATGAAACTTTCCGCCGGATGGTTCGCGAAACCTCCGTTTCTGCCAACGACCTTGTTTATCCGATGTTTTCTGCGTTCGGCAGCGGCATCAAAAAAGAAATCTCTTCAATGCCAGGTATTTATCAGCAATCAATCGAACATATTGTTGCCGAGGCAAAGGAAGTTAAGGCTCTCGGAATCCCGGCAGTGCTGCTGTTCGGTATTCCTGTGCGTAAAGATTCGGTCGGAAGCGACGCCTATTCCGATACCGGCATCATCCAGGAGACTGTGCGGGCGATAAAAAATGAGGTGCCTGGTTTGGCAGTAATCACGGATGTCTGCTTGTGTGAATACACTGACCATGGGCACTGCGGCATCATCAAAAATGGCGACGTGGATAATGATTCAACGCTCAAGCTGCTGGCGCGTGAAGCGCTCTCACATGTGCAGGCAGGGGCTGATATGGTTGCGCCGTCAGATATGATGGATGGTCGGGTGGGTGCCATTCGTGAAATTCTCGACGAAAACGGATATGATGCGATACCGATCATGAGCTATGCGGTCAAATATGCCTCCGGCTATTACGGCCCGTTTCGTGAAGCGGCGGAGTCGACTCCGCAGTTCGGAGATCGCCGCGGGTATCAGATGGATCCGGGTAATCGCCGAGAAGCCCTGCGTGAGGCGGCTGCAGATATTGAAGAAGGCGCTGACATAATAATGGTAAAGCCAGGTTTGCCGTATCTCGATATTCTCCGCGATCTGCGCAACGAATTTAATCTGCCGCTTGCGGTCTACAATGTTTCCGGCGAGTACAGCATGGTCAAGGGAGCAGCCGAGCGGGGGTGGATAGATGAAGAGCGGGTTGTCATGGAAACGATGACGGCGTTCAAGCGGGCGGGGGCGGATATTGTTATAACCTATCACGCCAAAGATGTTGCCAGATGGCTTGCGAATTAAGATCGATCACCTAACCGTGTACAGCGGAGGCCTGTCCAGATAGTGGGGCAGGTCGCCACGGATTTCAACAACCGGGCCGTCTTCAAGCTCTTCTGAAGTTCCACTGTCATCTTCGTACTCCTCTTCACCAGCCGCCCATTCATAGAGTTTCTGCGAGTCTTTCAGCACCGGCTTTTGCGGTGTACCGAATACCCGCAACTGCATCTCTTCATCGAACAGACCGATACAGCCGTGAGAGGCCGGTTTGCCGGGCAGATCACGGGCATGCAGCCAGTACGAAACATTGTCTTCTCCGACGTGAAAACGGAGAGCGTTGTCCATCGGGTACTGTTCTTCGTCATTGGCCGTTTTATAGAGTGATGATGTGTGGTTGCGGTCGCGGGTGGTAATACGAAACATGCCGACAGGGGTCTCAGTTGTGGCTTTTCCGGTCGCCGCCGGCGCTGAAAATGCCATTTTGCCGTATTGATATGCGCCAAGCCACTGCTCGGTGACATCTACCAGGATGTATTTTTCGTGGCGTGCGGCCGGCCTGTAGAAACGGGGCAGTGGCGTGTAGGAGCGAATATCCGCCATACTGTCCGGAACTTTAATCGTCATGCCGGGATAGACATGGCGACGGTCCACACGATTGAAACGGGCGACATAAATCCAGTCGTCACCAAAGAGTGACTCCAGCGACTGATGAGGCTCAATGAACCGGGCATGCCATCTGATCTCCTTCAGGCTCGGATACTCCACGCGCGAGAGATCTTCTCTCCCCTTGTCTTCCGGTGATGCGGCTGGGCCATCGGTCAAAGACGGTGTCCGGAGTACCGACAATCCGACAAATAGCACGGTAAACATGATGACCAGAATTACCTTGTATGTGAGCCGCGTTCGGCTGTAACGCATACGGATTACCCTTCAAAACGGGGGTATTTTCCGCCATCATAGTCATTTGTCAGCCACTATTCAACATTTGTCATCTGCTGGTGGAAAATTTCTGGTATCAAAACTGATCAGATGATAAATTCCCACCGATGATATTTATTGGAGCAGCTCTGGAGGGTAACATGGAAACAGTGAACATAAAACGGACATACAGCCAGTTTGCCAGTGACAATTATGCGGGTATCTGCCCCGAAGCGTGGCAGGCGATGCAGGCTGCCAACAGCGGCTTTGTCCCCTCGTACGGTGACGACGTCTGGACCGATCTGGCTTGTCAGCATCTGCGTGAGGTATTTGAAACCGAGTGCCAGGTGTTCTTCGTCTTTAACGGCACGGCTGCCAATTCACTGGCTCTGGCATCTCTCTGCCGGTCATATCATAGTGTTATCTGCCATGAGCTGGCTCATGTTGAAACCGATGAGTGTGGCGCGCCGGAGTTTTTTTCCAACGGCACCAAGCTGCTGCATGTGAACGGTCCGGGGGGCAAGTTCGATCTGGCCGAGGTAGAGCGCGCAATCATCCGGCGCAGTGATATTCATTATCCGCGCCCGAAAGTCTTAAGCCTGACACAGACAACAGAAGTCGGCACAGTGTATACACCGGATGAGATCAGGAGTGCCAGCGACCTGGCCAGGCATCATGGCATGCGGGTGCATATGGATGGCGCCCGCTTTGCCAATGCCGTTGTTTCGCTCGATGTTGCACCAGCAGAGATAACCTGGCGAGCCGGAGTTGATGTGCTTTGCCTGGGGGGTGCCAAAAACGGTATGGCGGTCGGTGAGGCGGTTGTTTTCTTTGATCGCGAACTGGCGCATGAATTTGATTATCGCTGCAAACAGGCCGGACAACTGGCATCAAAAATGCGCTTTATTTCTGCCCCCTGGATCGGGATGCTTGAGGGTGGCGCCTGGTTGAAAAACGCCCGACATGCCAACCGTTGTGCCGAGTTGCTTGAAAAAGAGCTTGCAGGAATCAACGGTGTCAGCATCATGTATCCGCGCCAGGCAAACTCGGTGTTCGTCGAAATGCCGGAAGCGGTCGCTGCAGGACTCCGTGCCGCCGGGTGGCATTTTTATTCATTTATTGGTTCGGGAGGTGCGAGATTCATGTGTTCATGGCAGACGACCGAGAGTGATGTTATACAGCTTGTCGATGCGGTGCGCTCTGCCTCTTTGGCTGTGAACTATACTCAGAAGGTACAATTTTGACCATTATGCCTACTCCGCAAATTTCCACCAAAATCCCGCTCCGCAGTTTTATAGTCGCAGGCGGCTGTACTCCGCCTGTTTTTCTCCGTATTGCCCTGTCTATTGTGCAGACGCTGGAAAAACTTCACAGATCAAGCCATCTATCTTGAAAACCGCCTGCTCCCCAACCTGTTTACTGCCGAGCGGATATCTGTGCTCAATCTGCTGTCACATCAGATAGCCGTCTGTCTGGAAAACGCGCTGCTCATCAACGAGAAGGATGACATACTGCGCTATCTGCACGACAGCATCAGCGCTGACATGCTTAACATCCTCTACATGAGCGAACTGTCGAACAGAGAA
>CAIMXI010000509.1 GCA_903845365.1 uncultured Geobacteraceae bacterium
GAACGAGGCTGTAAACCACTGATGGTGCCCGAGTTAGTATCAATAAATAACAGAAGGTCAGTCAGTGTTCTGCTGATCTGCCTTCCCAACAACCTTCCATTGCGCCTCAATTGTGTCCGCTGACAAATCCGCACCACACGCCCATTCGACGAAGTATCCTCCGTTGATAACCTTTATGAATTCACCATGGTCACGAAGCTCTTCAAACGCTTCGTATTCCAGATAAGGAGTGACATCAAAACGACCAACACGGCCATCTTCCGAAACAATTGACAACACCCAATCAGGTTGTGGATGTAGTTCTGCAATTCTCATTGATCAAGTCCCTTTATCGGAAATGGTTTCTTTCCATTTACTGCCAAATTCCAGTCAGCCAATAAATCTTCGTGATGAATCTCGATCCAAGCAACTACCAGCTTGTGTTTGTTCGGTGGCAGTAAACCTGCCAATAGCGTTCCTTCAGGGATAGAGTACACTGCAACGGTTCCCTGATAATCTGCATGTATGTGCGGCACATGATGTTTCTCGGCATCCCGAAAAAACATCCGAATCAGAATCCCGTAAAACATTGAAATCGTAGGCATTATACTCTTTACTTTCTCTTGTTGAGTTTATGATATACCTAACGCCGAAATCAGCGGCACGCTTTTTTGCGTCCGCACCAGTGACTGGTTGGCAGTATTCCAAAACCGAATCTGGTACTGATAGCCATCAGAATGGGCGTCAATCTGGGCATTGCAGGGCAGGTACGATCTATAGTGAACTGCGTATTCTATCAAATTCTTTACAAGCCGCGACCAGAGAATCCGGCGGCGATTCGAGTTGTATATTTTGTCTGCAGTTGTCTGCAAGCCTGTCAATAAAGGGATGCGCATCTTTGCTTTCAGAGAGTTTGCCATACATGTTTTTGTAGGTGTCCTTGTCCGCCTCATTGACATTCATTCTATCCAGATAGGCTATCCAGGCCTGGATATGCCACTTGGGTATGATGTAGGCTATTCGCTCATTATCGTCTCTGGGAGGCAAAATTTTTGCGTCCAGCCTGGATTTGATCTGGTCAACGGAAAGTTCATCCGCATCTTGAATCACAAGTAGAATCGTCGAGGCGTGACGCCTGCGTAGCGCTTCAGCTTCGACGGAAATACTGTCCTCCACATGCTTTTTTCCTGATCCCTTTCCATTTGGATACGGCGGCACTCTGATTGCGCGTGGCTTTACACCCCATTTTTTCAGGAAATGTTTTACAAATATCTCATGGGCCTTGTCTTCACACAGAATGATAATTTGCGATGCTTTACTCATTTTCCCACCCCCGTGCCATAACTTCCGCCGGTAACAACGCATCTACTTTGGGGAATGGCTGTACGACAACATGCGATTCTGCCTGCCGGGAAAACCACAGCTCCTTGCCTCTGGCCATCTTGTTCACAATTTCAGGATGATGAGATATGATCAATGCCTGTTTGTCTTGCTCCTCGCAGATGTCATTAAGGTTTTCAAGCCAGGGTTGAATTTCGCGCATTGAAACGAAGTTGTCCGGCTCGTCTATCAGCACAGTCGAAAAAGTTCCAGCGCGCAACGCTTCCAAAACTGTATAGAGAACGATTAGTTGACGTTGCCCACTGGAAATATTCATGAAATCGAAGTCGTGATCTTTGTCTGCGATGCGGAACGTCGTCATCAATTTTCGAAATTCGCCTATTTCTTTGAGACTCAACTGTTCGAAACCCGGGAGAACGTCCTCCAAGAGCTGTTTTGCCCTATAACCAATAGATGGTTGTTCCTGTAAGAGATGGCGGTACCATTGTGCAAAATTTTCAGCATGTTCCGATAGATTGCGCGACTCGGAGGCTGCGGCATCTTTTACAACCAATGGAACCGGATTAATCAGCAGAATCTTGTCAAGTTCTTCCCTGAAGCGAATTAAAGGCTTGTTATCTTCACGTTTTGCAATTGTCGGAATAACAGAACGACCACAATCAGCAGGAAAAACTGCGCCTTCTTCTGTTCTTCCCGTATTCCTGTTAATACGGTAGAGATGCGCCTCCAGCCCATCAAACAAGAAGAAAATCGAATCTTTCCATATTAATTCTTCTCGTTTAATGCGTTGTTTATCATCTTGATTTGCAAATTCTATCGTCAATTCGTATTTGTATGCCTCGTCACCTATCATAAGGGAGAACCCTATCGTCTGATTTAGTCTTTTATCCCAGATTGTCAGGCTATTTCTATTGAAAATATCCTCCACATGCTCACCGTGCATTAGCCGTTGAATATAACGTAATGCATCCAGCACGGAAGTTTTACCTGAACCATTGTCCCCGAGCCAAAGTTGAAAGCCCCCCGGCTTGATTCGAAAATTTGTCAAACATCGAAAATTGTCGATATAGATCTCGTTTATCATCGTTCGATTCCTTTTTCATCGGTTTATGGTCAGTCGATTAATTCATGTCAGAATCCTAATCTTTTTTCTCGTCCCAGTACGCCATC
>CAIMXI010000510.1 GCA_903845365.1 uncultured Geobacteraceae bacterium
GGCTGGGGGCGGTCCCGAAGCTGATGGTCTGGCTGGCAGCAGTGACGGTGATGCTGACTGTTTTTGTTATCGGGCTGGTATAGTTGACGCTGTCTGTCGGAGCAAAAGAAACCGACAAGGTTTGTCCGGCTCCGGCAGTCAAGGTTGTGCCGGATATCGGGGTATAAGTGAATGTGCCGGCAACGCCGCCAGAGGTGGCATTCAGCTGCGTGGATGAAAGTGCGGTGCCGTAGGTTATGTCCGCAGGGTTCGCCCAGGTGATGACAGGGGTGGCCTTGCTGATCGTGATACTGCCACTTGAGCCGGTCATGGGTGTTTCATCCCCGTTGACGTCGGAACCATTCACGCCGCTATTTATAAGAGTCACTGTTCCTGTAGCTAAAATTTTGAAAGTGATATAGGCCACAATTCCATTAGATATGGATGTGTTATTCATAGCGGCAACAAGTATCGTGTACTGTTTTGGATCATTAGGATCCAGACTGCCACTCGCAGTTTTACTGGCTGCTGTCGCCGCCGGGCCGACAGTTATAACAGGTGAGGCAAGTATGTTCGTATCAAAACTGACCGTCGATCCCACAGAAGCAACAGAGACTCCGCTGATATTAGTTAACGTAACCGGAATAGTAACCGTGCCTGCTAAGATATCAACTGATGCCGAACCAATATCCAGGCTTGGAAGTTGCGCCGCCCAGACTGGAGAAGCAGCTATAACGAGAATCAAAAATTGCACCCAAATGCGTGTGAACATGTCTCTTCCTTTTTTAAGAAATAGAGTAGAAAAAATGTACTTACTCAACCGTCAGAATTGTATCCGACTTGTCCATAACCACATCATCACCTTCTGAATTGGCTCCGTAAGATGAATACCCGAAGTTCAGCTTTTCATTTATCACCGCCATTTTCTTCCTGAAAGTGAGAACCGCTACCACACCATCCCCAATGGCAGTTGTGTTGAAACCGAAAAAACCGAGTGAGGCAATACCAGTCGAAGGATTACTCAAACTGATATTTTTTCCTGCCGCAGAGGCAGACGGGCCAATTTCTACAGAAGGTACCTCCAGAGCATCAGCCGCATAACTGATATCGATCCCGAGAGCTGCGACGCCGGAACTTTTATCGCTTATAAAAATCAGAGGAATGACGACCGAGTCAGAACTCTCTGTAGCAGAGCCTAGCGCCAGTCGTGGGGCTGCGTTTGCTACAGCGCTGATCATGACAAGAACCATGGCGAAGAATAAAACACGTTTGAACATATTGTCTCCTTTTAAAATAATAATGCAGTTCCCTACAGCAACTTAAGATAAGCGTTGATAGTTTTTTGCACCTCGGAAACATTGACTGTGCCGTTACCGTCCATATCAACACAAACAGACACAGGTTTTAGCTTCAGATACATGTTGATTGCCGATTGAACCTCGGCGACTGAAACCAAACCACTGCCATTGCAGTCTCCAGGCCTGGTAAGCACCTTTATTGCGCCGCTAACTCCATTCAGCAAAATCGGATTGGATACGTTGTCAGAAGCATTCGGATTGGTGTTGGCAAGCACGATTGTTTCCTGGGTAGCAGATTGTTTGATGCTGAAACTTACATTTGCCACGACACCGTTGCCAATTGGCGTAGTATCGAATGCAGATACCAGAAGTATAAATGCGCCGGAATCACTCGGATCAAGGCTACCTGATGCGCTTTTACCGGCAGCGGTGGCCGCAGTTCCGTTGCTTGCAACCGGACTGTCAAGGAGAGAGGTATCAAACCTTATTGTCGCACCGACAGAAGAGAGGCTGATACCATCAACATTCGTAAGAGTGACCGGCACGACGACATTTTTTCCTTTTGTGCTGCTGACGGTTCCTATGGAAAGAGTGGCGCCTGATACAACCGGAACAGCGTAGATCACATTTCTCTGCACCACGGTCTGATTCGAAGCCTCATCCGTGGCAGTGACCATTATCTGATATGTCTTTTCAGTGGAGAATGTAATCCGTTGTGAAAAGGCTCCGTTAGTTACTGGCGGTGAGTACGTCTGACCATCAACATTTATGGTTACATTGACCGTTGTCAGGGCATCTGCCACATATCCGCTTATAATAATACTGTTTTCCGCTGTTGTGATATCCTGGTTCGGATCTGTCACCGCAAGCGAAGGACTGGTGCGATCATAAATTATGGAGCGTACAGTGGTCGCTCTGTTGCCCGCCAGGTCTGTCGCAGTTATGGTGATTGTGTTGAGGCCGTTTGCAAGGTTGACCGTGCTGGTGAAGTCATTGCCGGTCACTGATGCGCTATTTGCTGTCTCATTGTTGACCTTTACCGTAACAGTTGATGTCTTGTTTATAGTTCCGCTGACAGTTGCCAGAGACAGGGCACTCTTGCTGTTGTCGGCAGGAGCGGTGATTGTCAGGGCGGGCGCAGCCTGATCAAGTGTTATGGTGCGACTTGCAGTTGTTATGTTCTCAAGCATGTCAGTGGCGACAATGCTGATGACGTTTATTCCAGGCTTCAATGTAAGCGCATGAGTGAAATTGTTTCCCGACAAATTGACTGGAGCATTGTTGATTGCCAGACTCGCTATTCCACTGACGTCCGAAACTGTCCCGGAAATATTCAAAATTGAGTTCTTGGTTACAGCGTCATCCGCCAGCGTCGAAATATCAAGCAGAGGGCCTGTGTTGTCCGCAACAGCCGAACATGACGCAGTAGTGCCTCCGTTTACTCCTTCACAGCTCCATGTAAAAGAGTCGGTTCTAGTGACTATTGAAGTAGAACCTGAATAGCAAAGACCATACGTTGGCGGAAGAGCAAAGCTACGCCCGCCGCTGATGCCGCATACACCGTTAATCTGTTCGGCGGTGAAATTGGCGGAGATTGTTTGCACCGTCGTGATGTTTGTCACCGTCAGAGGATTAGAGGTTGAAGTAATGAACCCACCCGTCCCGATCCAGTTCACAAAATAATAACCGTTTGCCGGTACGGCTGTGACAGATGTCGCGTTTCCTCCATAGTTAACAGCCTGGTTCAGGTTGCCCGACAACGTTCCCCCAGCGCCGCTGTTAAAGTTGACGGCAAAAGAGTCAGGAGCGAAATTGGCGCTAATTGTCTGAGTTGCCGTTACATTTGTCAGACTCAGCGGGTTGGCGGTCGAATCGCTGAAGCCTCCGTTGCCTGTCCATTTGACAAAGTGATAGCCGGTAGAGGGAACAGCGGTGACAGCGGTTGTATCACTGCCATAGTTGAGCATCTGACGGGTTGCGCCGGTTAAAGTCCCGTTACCGCTGCTGTTAAAGTTCACAGCAAATGTGTCAATAGCAAAGTTGGCGGTGATGGCTTGAGCAGTTGTGACGTTTGTTACCGTCAGCGGGTTAGATGATGAAGTGCTGAAACCGCCGGAGCCGGTCCAGTTGACGAAGTGATAACCGGTGCCCGGTACTGCGGTGACGGAGGTTGCCGAGCTTCCGTAATTTACAGTCTGGGTGGCATTGCCGGTCAAAGTGCCGTTGCCGCTGCTGTTGAAGTTAACGGCAAATGAGTCAATAGCAAAGTTGGCGGTTATAGCCAGGTTTGCCGTGACATTTGTCACACTCAGCGGGTTCGCCGATGAGGTGCTGAAACCGCCCGCCCCGGTCCAGTTTACAAAGTGATAGCCGGTGGTCGGTACTGCGGTTACGGATGTTGCCGAGGCTCCGTAATCTACAGCCTGTGTGGTATTGCCAGTCAACGTGCCGTTGCCGCTGCTGTTGAAGCTCAGGGCAAATGTGTCAATCGCAAAGTTCGCGGTTAGTGTTTGTGGCGTCGTGACGTTAGTTACCGTCAGCGGGTTAACAGTTGAAGTGCCGAATCCTCCTGTGCCAATCCAGTTTACAAAGTGATAACCGGTCGCAGGAACGGCGGTTACTGCAGTGGTATTGCTACCATAGCCTATCGTCTGACTGGCGCTGCCGGTCAGTGTGCCGTTTGTTGCAGTGAAGTTCACGGCAAATGTATCAATAGCAAAGTTAGCGTTTATGTTTTGAGCCGTGGTAACGTTTGACACCAAAAGCGGGTTAACAGTTGAAGGGATGAATCCACTTGTGCCGGTCCAGTTGACGAAGTGATAACCGGTGCCAGGTACTGCGGTGACAGCGGTGGTATTGCCGCCATAACCTATCGTCTGGCTGGTGCTGCCGGTGAGAGTTCCGTTTGTTGCACTGAAGTTCACGGCAAAGGTGTCAACGGCAAAGTTGGCGGTTATTGCCTGGTTTGCCATGACATTTGTCACACTTAGCGGGTTCGCTGTTGAGGTTGCGAAACCTCCCGTTCCGGTCCAGTTGACAAAGTGATAACCGGTGGACGGCACTGCGGTGACAGATGTCGCTGAGGCACCGTAGTTTAAAGTCTGAACGGTATTGCCGGTCAATGTGCCGTTGCCGTTGCTGTTAAAGTTCAGAGCGAAGGTGTCAATTGCAAAGTTGGCGGTGATTGCCTGAGCTGTTGTGACGTTAGTTACCGTCAGCGGGTTGACAGAAGAGGTGTTAAAGCTTCCGGTGCCGGTCCAGTTGACAAAGTGATAGCCGGTCTCCGGGACAGCGGTGACGGCTGTTGAATTGCCACCATAGCTTATCGTCTGGCTTGCGCTGCCGGTCAGCGTTCCGTTGGTGGCAGTAAAGTTAACAGCAAATGTGTCAACCGCAAAGTTGGCGGTTATAGTCTGGTTTGCCATGACATTTGTCACACTCAGCGGGTTCGCCGTTGTGGTGTTAAAGCCGCCGGTACCAGTCCAGTTTACAAGGTGGTAACCAGTGGCCGGAACTGCGTTGACAGATGTAGCGGTGCCGCCGTAGTTTACAGCCTGTGCGGTATTGCCGGTCAACGTGCCGTTGCCACTGCTGTTGAAGTTCAGAGCAAAAGAGTCAATCGCAAAATTGGCTGTAATTGCCTGATTCGCCGTGACGTTAGTTACAACAATCGGATTAGAGGTGGAAGTGCTGAAACCTCCTGTTCCGGTCCAGTTAACAAAGTGATAGCCGGTGGCAGGAACAGCGGTGACAGCGGTGGTATTCCCACCGTAGTTTATTGTTTGACTTGTGCTGCTCAGGGTGCCGTTAGTTGCGGTGAAGCTGACTGTGAATGTGTCAATTGCAAAATTGGCGGTTATGGTCTGCGGAACCGTAACGTTTATCAGCGTCAGCGGGTTTAAGACTGAGGTGATGAATCCAGGCGTGCCGGTCCAGTTTACAAAATGATAATTGGCTGTCGGCACTGCGGTAACCGTCGTGGCACTTTCGCCATAGTTCACTGTCTGGCTCGTGGTGCCGGTTATGGTGCCGTAACCAGCGCTGTTGAAGTTAACAGCAAAGTTGTTTATGGCAAAATTGGCTGTAACAGTCTGAGCCGATGTGACGTTTGTTATCGTCAGCGGATTTGAGGTTGAAGTCATGAAGCCGCCGCTGCCGGTCCAGTTTACAAAGTGATAGCCGGTTGCAGGGACAGCGGTGACAGATGCAGATGTGCCGTTGTAGTTTACCGTCTGGCCGGCGGAACCGGACAGAGTGCCATTCACGCCACTGACAAAGTTCAGTGCGAAGGTATCGATTGCAAAATTTGCGGTAATTGTCTTGGCTGTCGTGACGTTAGTTACTGTAAGCGTGTTATCCGTTGAAATTATGCCTCCCCCGACGGTCCAGTTGACAAAATGAAAACCGATAGCCGGTACTGCGGTTACCGATGAAGCGCTTCCTCCATAATTGACAGTCTGGCTGGCTGAGCCTGATACTGTTCCATTTCCGCCGCTGATGAAGCTTACCGCAAAGGGGTCAATGGCAAAGTTTGCGGTAAAGGTCTGCGCCGAAGTAACATTGTTTACGTCCAGCGGATTACTGGTTGTGGTAACGAAACCTCCTGTCCCTGTCCAGCTTACAAAGTGATAACCTGTGGCTGGCAGAGCCATTACCGACGCGGCGTTTGCTCCATGTTTCACTGTCTGACTGGTCGTTCCGTCAAGCGTACCGTTGCCGCCACTCTGGAAAGTCAGAGCGTAGGTCTGCATGCTCGCCGAACAGTTGTCAGTAGTTTGAGTTCCCTGGCAGCTCCATGTCCAGCCGCTGCCTGTAGCAGAGAATGACGTAGTAGAACCGACCGAGCAGAGTCCGGTTGCAGGTGCGGATGTAAACACGGCGTTGTTGCTGCTGCCGCATGCTCCATTGGCGGCAGGTTTGATCGTCAGGTAGGCGTTCTGCTCCAGGTTTAGCGATGTCATATTAACCGGCATCGTCACACTCTGGTATTCAGGGTGAGTAAGAGTCAGATTATAGCTTCCAAGTGTTTGCGGTCTAAGGAAGTACTCACCGCTGTAATCAGCTACGCTCACCTGTGTTGGAGTTGTATTGACTGAGACTTGGACGCCATTAATCAACTGCAATGTAACCGCGTCCCTTACCACTCCATAGATAAGCATACCAAGCGCGTTCGAGTTATCTGTTTTGAAGCTCCAGGCCGGGCTGTCAGTAGTGGCTCCGTAGGAGTCGATGGCTCGCACTTTCCACCAGTAGGTCGTCAGGTCATTCAGCATGTTGGCTGGAACAGCGTAGGAAGTGCCAGTGATATTCTCAACCGGCGGGATATTTCCGCTGGAGAAGTCGGAACTGGTGCTGACCATCAGAGTATATGTAACCGACTGGCTGTCCGTTGCCGGTTGCCACATTAATACCGGCTGGGTTTTTTCCTGGCTGTTGTTCGCCGGAGAGAGAAGATTAAATGCGGCTGGCGCCGTGTTATTTGCCAGACCTTTGTAAACGATGGAGCGAGTCATTGGAGAAATATCGAGCGATACACTGTCGTGAGTGTAATAGAATATCTCGTACATACCTGAATCATTGAATGATCCATAGCTTCCCTCCCACCGTCCGGTCTCGGCGTTGAATGACAGGTTGACTATTTCAAGATCAAGAATTACCTGACCACCGCTCCCGCTCCCGATTGTAGTCACCAGACCCGGTTTTCTGATTTCCGCCCAGACGGCATCCACCCTACCGTTGAAGTTGGCGGTGAGCCAGATATTCGCGCTTGTTTGAGCGCTGCTGAGGAAGGAGGTTGGAGTCTTGCTCTTGATATCTCCAGGATTATCCACCGCATTGGTGAGAATCGCCCCTTCGCCAAGCCTGAATGAGGCCATCTGCTGACCATCATAAGAGTTGTCAAGCTTGTAAGATCCGATGCCATCGCCATTGTCATCAATAAGCGGATGCTGAGCCATATTGTCAAATACCCCGGCGCGGAATCCATATCCGATTCTGCGGGTATCTTTTACCTTTACCTGCTCCCTTGCATCTTCAAATGATTCTTTAATAGTTTTTCCGCGAGCAGTTGAATTGAAAAACTCATCAAGGAAATATTCGCCGCTTCGAACGGACGAGCCAGGAATCTTCTGTCCCCGGATCGACTCCTCATCTTGAGTCGCAGATGCTATTACGACACGTCCCTGCTTGCCGACCTTTTTAATAAAGCTGCCGGAATAGCAGGAGCCGATAATGATGATCCGCTTCTCAAGCAGCGCCTGCGAAGTGAGATTATTTTCAAGATTGGTGATCCAGCCATCGAGATCTGTGGGAGTAATGCTTTCACTACCGATATGGAATCTTCCCCTGTTGTTCGGATCCTGATCGCTGCTGTCGTAACTACCGTGATCGACCATAATGATGTAAAGCGGTGATGGCAGGGCGTTCATCTTGGTTCTCGCCCAGTTCTGGATAGCATTTTGCACCTGAGCTTTAGTGACAGCGCTGTTTTCTGAGCTGGTCAGATGGATGATGTTGTCATCGAGCAGACTGCGTGATTTAAGCTGCTTGATGACCGTATCCGTTGTCAGACGATGATCGGCAAGGCCTTCGTTGCTTGGCACTTTGCCATGCACAACAATGGCGTATCCTGCTGTTTTTTCAACCAGGACAGCGGCGAGTTCGGACTGGCTGTTAATCAGATTACGCGAGCCGCTGTATGAAGCGCGGATAAGATAGGTGCCTTTTACATAAAAATTGGTCAGTGTTATGTCCCAATGGCCGTCATTATCTTTTGTGGTTGAACTGTAAGTGCTTACCGTGCCGTTGGGCTGCTGGACTGTTATTGATATCGGTTGGTTGTTGAGCTCCTGACTGCTCGCCGCAGGTATGATGGCAAGTTGACCCGCTATCGTAATCGCCTGATTAAGCACCAGATTGGCAGCCTTGGGGTTGATGGAGAGAGTGGTCGGCTTCATGGCACTGAAGGTCGCCATAACAGCGGGTAGCCCCTGTGCCACCGTGACTGTACACTGGGTATCGTTGATACGAGTGCAGTTGTTCCAGGAGAGGAAATTGTACCCTTTTGCCTGCTGAACTGTGAAGGTTACAGATGTCCCTTCGTTAAAGCTAGTCGTAGCCGATGTGCAGTTGGTATCGCAGACAATACCGCCCGGTATGCTGGTGACGGAGCCGCCGGCAGGATCGGATTTCTGCAGGGTCAGGCTGACCGGGCTTGACAGGCCGAAAGTTGCAACAACATTGTGGTCAGCGGTTACGCTGGGGATGGTATAGCTGTTGTTTACGATGCTGTTGATAACGTGGATATTGTTGTCTGTCAGTGTTTTCAGTACGTTGCCGCTGGCGGGCGTAATAGTGCAGGTGGCGCTGCCGCCATTGGAGTCTGGTCCCGTGCAGATAACGCTTCCGGTCAATGCGCCGGTAAGAGCGATCCCTGCCACACTGAAGCCACCCGTGGCGGTAATGCTGAACTGCTTCTCCACTGACGCTGAAGGATTGCCGGAGTCGGTAACCCTGGCGGTAAAGATGGCACTCAATCCTGCAGTCGACGCCTTGATACCGTTGATCAGACCGCTGGCGCTGTTGAGAGACAGCCCTTGCAGCAGAGTACCGCTGCTGATGCTATACGTGTATGGCGCTACCCCCCCTGTCACATCTATCTGCTGGCTGTATGTATTTCCTGACGGAACAACCGCCAGTGTTTGAGTATCAATAGAAATAGCGGCGGCAGACCGCACATTAAACTGCCTTGAAACTATCTGCCGTTGCGCCGAGCTGTCAGACAACTCCAGGGTGAAGGTGTAGTCGCCTACTTTAGTCGGATTACCGTTCAGAGTTACGCCGTCTGCTGTCTGCTGGAGGGTTATCCCATCCGGAAGCGCACCGGAGGTTACCTGCCAGGTGTATGGCTTCATTCCGGCCTGGGCACGAATGTTTGCGGTATATTTCTGTCCGATTCTGGCCGTCGGCAATGCGGTTTCGTAAATAGAAAGCACCGAACTGACAGTCAGCGACAGCAGTTTCTGACTGGTCTGCCCGTCGCTGTCAGTAGCTTTGACGGTGAAATTGGCGACTGCGGATGCGGTTGGCACTCCGGAGATGATGCCGGTAGCAGGAGCCAGGGTAAGCCCGGTCGGCAAAGTGCCGGATACGATGCTCCAGGTAATTGGTGACAGACCTCCGGTAGATTCCAGCACAAAAGCGTACTGACTTCCGGCCGAACCGACCGGCAGGTTTGCCGTCGAGACAGCCAGCGTCTCGGAGACACGGATGAAAAAGGTTTTGTCAGGGTTGTCGGCGGCGGTGTCGCCTGTGCCAGTGGCGTTATTAAGTGAATCAGTAACCCGGATCATCACGCTATAGTCACCAGGTGTGGTAGGTGTTCCGGAGATGATTCCGCTGGATCCATTCAGTGAGAGGCCATTCGGCAGGGCGCCGCCGGTGGTAGTCCAGATGAATTGCGTGGAGCTGCTGCCCTTGGCTACAAGCTGCAGCGGTGTAATAGGAACACCCTTTCGGGCATTGGGAAGTATCGCCGAAGTAGTTGCAGTAATCCAATCAGAAACACTAATCTGGGTATTATCAAGATTGGCCGTCAACGCTGTCGGCCAACTGCTGTCGGTAACCGTGAAGTTCGCGGTTGTAGAACCGGTCTGAACACTGGTTCCGCTGATTACTCCGGTTGACGTGTTTAGAGCAAAACCTGTGGGAAGCGCCCCTATCATACTGAAGGAATACGGCGGAACTCCTCCGGCTACCCGCAGCTTTTCGCTGTAGGGGTCGGAGTTGTGGGCATTCGGCAGCTTGAGAGTGCTGAAGGCGAGCGGATAGGCGACAGTCAGCGGCAGTGTGGTGTAGGTGGTTCGTCCATAACCGTCGCCAACCTTGAAGGTCAGGTAGCGGGTCAGCGCTTCAGTCGGAGTTCCGGATATGGTTCCGCTGGCCGGATCGAAGGTCAACCCGGCGGGGAGTGAACCACTGTGGAGCGACCATGACTTGGGAGAGTATCCGCCGCTGTTGGCAAGCACCTGACTGTAGGGAGTCCCGATCTTGCCGCTGTTCAGACGGTTGGTAGTAATCAGAAGCGGGTCGTCCACACCCACCTGATACTGCTTGCTGACGACACGACCGGTCGAGTCGGAAACGGTAACTGTGAAAGTATAATCACCTTTGGTTGAGGCGACACCATAGAATGTACCATCCGGATCCAGATTCAAGCCGGTCGGCAGGGCTCCGGCAGTTTTTGTGAAGCTGTAACCGGGCTTGCCACCGCGTGCGGAGATAATTGCCGGGAAACCGCTCCCGACCTTGCCGCGAGGTAGATCGGCTGTCGTTATACTGAGCGAAGGCACCGTTTCAATCGTAAACGCACGGAAAACAGCGGTGTCGACTCCGTCTTCAATAGCGATTGAGAAAGGATAGCTGCCGCCGCCGGTTGGCGTACCCGAAATCACACCAGTTCCGGCGTTAAGAGTGAGGCCGGGTGGCAATGAACCGATAAATAAAGTGAATGAATATGGCGGGACACCTCCGGAGGCCAAAACACGATTGCTGTACAGTTCACCGGCAGTAGCGGAAGGGAGCTGGGTGCTGATAAAATTAAGCGGCGTATTGGTTGAAAGGAGAATATCAAGACGGCTTGAGGATGAAGCTCCTACAGTTATGCCGCTATAGGTGGCGCTCCGATAGCCGGTTTTGCTGACTGTGACTGAATAGGTTCCCGGAGAAAGACTGTTTTTGAAGTAGTAGCTTCCATCTGCGTAGCTCTGGACTACAGCGCCGCTATTCAGGGTGATGGTAGCGCCTGAGAGGGGGGCACCGCTGGCTGGGTCGGTCACCGTTCCGTATATGCTGATATAACCTATGGCGGAAACCGGGATATTTAATGATTGCTCAGCCGATGCAACTGTTATTACAGTGCTTTTAGCACCGATTGTGGTCGGGCTAACAGTAACGCTTACGCTGCAGGATGCGCCAGCCGCCAGAGTCGGGGTCAGGCTGCCACAAGAGATGCCGCCGCCATGAAGCAGGCTGAATTGTGCGGCATCTGCACCCGTAATGGTCATCCCGGTGATAGATACTGGAACAGTGCCGCTGTTGCGCAGAGCCAGGGTGGTGTTCGAGCTGTATCCTACCGGTACCAGTCCGATATTGGACGAAGGGGCGGACACTTCGAGGTTGCCACTCTTCCAGCGCTGGTTGTCACGGACGAGCCAGACCCTCTGACTGTTTGTTTTGGCATCGATTCCGCCGCTGTTGCCGTCATCCATGTTTAACATCCAGGAGTAGGGAGAATTGTTCATAAATGTATCAGATGTCCAGTACCACCCTGCATAAACATTGGTGAATGCGGCATTGGCAACCGAGCCGTTGTTCAGCCAGGTGGCGTTGTATGATTCCCCCCTGTTAGTGAGGCTCATTAATTCGCGGGCATTTGGCATGCGCCAGTCATTGTAGCCAAGATAATTGTAGCTGTTCAGGCACTTGACATAATCAAGGGCGGCCTGCCAGGTTTTTGCGCCGGTCGTGCCGCAGGCGGCGGGGCCAGCAGGATTGGCATCTCTGCTCCAGATCAGGCCGGACATTGCGTCGGTTACCGTCTGGTCGGCGTTGTTGACAAAGCGGACAGTAGGCCAGGCGGCCCCTTTTTTGAGTTCCCCATCCTGCCCGGTGCCTGAGCAGGGCATGACAGCGCCTGTCGTATCGTAACAGCTTGTCTGGCCGGTTCGGGGGAGTGTAAGCGAAGAACTCCCCTGGCTGTCACGGACAGGCCATGTGTAAGTGGCACCGCATCCATAACTATGATACTGATTACCCCAAGAGCCGCAGGTATCCGTTTTGCCTGCCGCAGAGAAATTGACAGGATGATTTGGATGGTCACCGTCGAACATGATAAACTGCCAGGCTACTGAAGGGCTTCTTACGTAAGTGGTGGATGTCCAGAACTTTGACCAATTAACACCTCTGAAGCCGCTGGCGGTCAACCATGTAGCCTGATTCGTAAACTGATAATTGGCGAGGCTCTCCATCTCGTTGATGTTCGGCAGGCGCCAGTCATTGTGATCAAGATAGTTGATGTTATTCAGACAGATCACATAATCAAGTGCCCCCTGCCAGTTTTTGCCGCCACCGATGCATTGGCCGGTGACAGTGGGAGTGTTGGCGTCACGCAGCCATTCCAGGCCGGTCAGACGATCCTTGATCGTTGAGCCGGAGAGCGGCAATGTGTCATCAGAGTTAGTAAAACGGGGATTTGGCCATGAAACACCCGATTGATACTCACCATCATGACCGCTGCCACCGCAGGTGACAGCGTTTCCGGATGCATCAAAACAGGTGTACTGACCTGTGGCTGCAACTGCGGTCGGATAACTTGTGATACTGATATTTCTGAGTGTTGAGGCATCAGAGAGTATTGAAACTCCGGTAACTGTTACCGGCTGATAACCGTATTTACTGACGGATATTTCAGTTACGCCTGGAGTTGGGGCATCAAACAGATAGCTGCCGTCATTTCCGGTGCGAGCTGTTGCGCCGTTCAAGGAGAGTTTGGCACCAAAAACCGGCAGTCCGTTCTGATCACTGACCTTGCCGTACACTCCACGCGTAACGTTGGCGCTGAGCGGAATCTCGAACGTCTGACCGCCGGAGATGAAAGTAAGAGTGGCGGAGTTACTGCCGATAACGGTAGGTATGCCGATACTTATGGTACAGGACTTCCCAGGGTTCAGTACTGGAGCAAGGCTGTCACATGGGGTTGCGCCGCCTGGAGCAACTGTGTACTGGCCATTCGTGGCACCAACGGCAGAGATGGAGGCAACTGCCACGGTCTGGGTGCCGGTATTACGAAGGGTAAAAAGTGTCGGCGAGGTTAATACACCATTTATTATAGTGCCGAGATTTGGTGAGGTTGCCGTGTTTATGGCAAGTGTTCCAAACTGCCAGTAACGCCCCTGACGAACCGGCCAGGCATATTTTGCAGTATTCTTGTCAACCTGAGCCAGATAGCCGTTGCCATTGCTGAGAGCCCAGCCGTTACCGAAGTTGCGGATATGGGTGCTGGAAGACCAGTATTCACTCATAACATTGCTGAAAGGATGACCGGATGGTAGCGGAGGGGAGCTGCGGGAAATATCAACCAGGCTCTCCAGTTCGTTGGCGTTCGGCAGATGCCATTCACCGGCGCGAGAGCCGTCTGTCAGACCGCAGGCACCGTTTGCCAGCGTGTTGGCGGAGCTGAGTGAGTCAAACCAGGTCTTGGTGCCAAAGCAGTTGGCGTTCTTCAGCCAGACCAGACCGGTAAGGTTGTCGCTGACAGTGCCGTCAGCGTTATCACTAAAGCGGGGTGAAGGCCAGGTTATTCCCATCTTCAAGGCTCCGTCATCACGCGCTGATATGCTGGCGGTCTGCCCGGTGGCTGGAAGCGGCACAGCCGGTGTTACGGTTCCTGAACGAACCGCCCAGATACCATTCAAAGCTCCCTTATCTCCAGCCGTTACATTACTGTCAAACAGTGAAACAGCCCAGGCGTTGGTAGTGGCTGCTGGAACCGTACTGCTGGAAGTCCAGTAATATTCCAGATTCGGCACATTTGAGAATCCGCGATTAATTACCCACTGGTTGCTGTTCAGGTCGCGAAGACTGCGCAGCTCAAGGACGTTCGGCAGACGCCAGCTTCCGGGGGCGGAACCATCTGCCAAGCCGCACACTTCGTTTGCTAGAGTGTTGACAGCAGCCAGACCGTCATACCAGTTCTTGGTGCCAAAGCAGCCGACATTCTTCAGCCAGACCAGGCCTGTCAGATTGTCTGTTATCGTGCCATTGCCGTTGTCTGTCAGGCGCGGCTCAGGCCAGGCCGTTCCGGCAAGCTTTACGCCGTCATCATTAGCAGCAAAACTTACGGTCTGGCCGGTCTTGGGCAGAGTCGCAGCAAAGACCACCATGCTGTACTGTTTTTCGGTCTGTGTGCTGGCGCTTTCTGCTGCAACAACGGTAAAGGTATAGCTACCAAGAGCAGTCGGAACGCCGGATAAAACGCCACTTTGACTATTAAGCGCGATGCCTGGCGGAAGAGTGGAATCTGATTTGATACTGAAAATGTACGGAAGTGTTCCGCCGGTGGTGAGAATTGGAATAGTGTACTGCCTGCCAAGCGGGGCGGATGGAAGTTGCTGGGTTATTATACTCAGAGTTCCCGGAGGTGCCGTAAGGATATTTATACTGGTAAATGCGGTGTCAGTTACGACAAGATTCCCCTGGCTGACGCTTTGATAACCGTTTTTGGTTATAGTCACCGAATAGGTGCCGGCCGCAAGGGAGCCAAAGACAAAGCTTCCGCCACTGCCAGAGACGACAGAAGCACCATTGTTAAGGGTGATTGTAGCGCCAGCCACGGCAAGGCCGGTGGAAATATCTGTAATCGAGCCGCTTATTGAACTGTAGCCGGTTACTGAGAAGGGCAAATCAATTGACTGGCCGCCTGACATAATTAAAATAACGGCGCTTTTGCCGCCAGCGCTGGTCGGCGCGGCGATTACGCTCACACTGCATGCTGAGCCTGCCGCCAGAGTCGGAGAGAGAGTGCCGCAGGAGAGGCCGCCGCCAGGGAGCAGATTGAATTGTCCGGTATCCCCGGACATGGTTATGGAGGAAACTGTAAGAGGTTCACTACCGCTGTTGCGGAGAAGCACGCTGGTATTTGACTTATTCCCTACCGGCACAAACCCCATATTTGAAGATGAAGCAAATAGTTCAAGATTTCCGGTTTTCCAGCGTTGGTTGTTGCGTACAGGCCAGAATCTGTGAACAGTAGTTTTGGCATCTGCTGTAAAATTGCCGTCAGTAAGGTTTATATCCCACGCTGCAGCCAAACTACCTATGTACGTATCGGAAATCCTATACCAATCTGAGGAAACATTGGTGAACGAACCACTGTTCAGCCAGGTTGCTATATTTGCTACTCCCTTGTTTGCCAGACTCAACATTTCGTGAGCATTCGGCAGACGCCAGTCGGTATATCCAAGATAGTTGTTGTTATTCATACACTTAATATAATCAAGGGTGTCCTGCCAGTTTTTTGTGCCAGCAGTTCCACAGGCAGCGGCACCAACCGGGTTTCCGTCCTTTGTCCAGCTCAGGCCGCTCATGGTGTCGGTTATTGTCTGGTCGCCGTTATCTACAAAGCGTACGGCAGGCCAGGCAGTACCCTTTTTAAGATCACCATCAATGCCGGTTCCGGCACATGGTATGACTGTACCAGCCTGATCGTAGCAGTTTGTCTGGCCAGTCTGGGGCAAGGACAGCAGTGCCCCCCCCTGACCGTCCCGAACCGGCCAGGCGTAATAGCCGGTGCCTTTGCCTACATACGTGAAGTTGCCATCGGCGAAGTCCATTACCCATGCTGATGCCGTAGAGCCAATGAATGTGGACGATGACCAGTAACGTGCGGCAACCGGATTCCTGAAGCCGCCCGCTGACAGCCAGGTCGTCTGGTTTGAGTACTGGCGGTTTATCATACTCTCCAGCTCGGTAATATTCGGCATGCGCCAATCGTTATGACCCAGGTATGCGCTGTTGTTCAGGCAGGTTACGTAATCCATGGCGGCCTGCCAGGTTTTGGCGCCGCCAGGGCAAGTCCCCGTACCTGTTATGCTAGGGGTGTTGGCATCCTGCATCCATTCAAGGCCGGTCAGGCGATCGCGGATGATAGATTCGGTAAGCGGAAGCGTGCCGTTAGGATTGGTAAAGCGCGGATTAGGCCAGGAGATGCCGGACTGGTATTCGCCGTCATGGCCGCTGCCGCTGCAGGGTATTGCATTACCGTTTGTATCATAACAGGCGGTTTGACCGGTCGCGGCAATTGACGACGGATAGGTTGTCATGCTGATGTTTGCCACGGTTGAAGAGCCGGAGAGTATCGAAACTCCGGTAACCGTGACAGGCTGGTAGCCGTATTTGGTGGCCGAGATGTCGGCTATGCCGGTTGCGGGGGTGTCAAAAAGGTATCTGCCGTCACTTCCTGTGCGCACTGTTGCGCCGAGCAAGCTGACTACAGCGCCTGCCACCGGTGATCCGCTCTGATCAGTGACTGTGCCGTAGACTCCTCGTTTGACCGTGGCGCTGAGCTGGACTTCCACTGTCTGGCCGCCGGACGTAACCGTGAGCAGGCCGCTGTTACTGCCGATAACGGTCGGGGTGGCGATGCTGACGGTGCAGGATGCTCTGGCACCAAGAACCGGAGAAAGGCTGCCGCATGGGTTCGGACCGCCGGTTGATACGGCGAAGCCGCCGCCGGTTACAGCTATCGATGTGACGGTCAATGGTTGGGTGCCGCTATTGCGAATGGTAAAGATTGTCGGCGTGGTTGAAATTCCACTGGTGATTGTTCCTAACGCGGGAGAGGTTGCACTGTTTACCGCCAGCGAACCGGACTGCCAGTTACGTCCCTGACGAACCGGCCAGGCATATTTGGCAGTATTTTTGTCAACCTGGGTCAGGTAGCCGTTGGCGCCGGTCAAGGCCCAACCGTTGACGGAGTTGCGCACATGGGTGCTTGAAGACCAATATTCGCTCATAACATTGCCGAACGGATGGCCTGAGGGGAGCGGCGGTGAGCTGCGGGATATATCAACCAGACTCTGCAGTTCGTTCGCATTGGGGAGACGCCATTCGCCGGTGCGCGAGCCGTCCGTCAGACCGCAGGCGCCGCTTGCAAGTGTGTTTGCGGAACTTAAGGAATCATACCAAGTCTTGGTGCTGAAGCAGTTAGCATTCTTCAGCCAAACAAGGCCAGTCAGATTGTCGCCGACTGTGCCGTCGCCGTTGTCGCTGAAGCGCGGAGAGGGCCAGGCGACACCATGCTGCAATGCACCGTCGTCACGAGGGGATATGCTGGCTACCTGACCTGTGGCAGGAAGAGGCGATACCGGTGTAACACTGCCGGTACGAACCGCCCAGATACCGCGTACTTCCGATTTAGCGGCGCCTGTCACGGCACTGTCATACAATGAAACCGACCAGGCATTATTGATGGCATCCGGCACCAAGCTACTGGAGGTCCAGTAGTATTCCAGAGCCGGCACATTGGAGAAGCCATGATTCGTTATCCAGAGATTGCTGCTCAGGTCGCGCAGGCTCCTTAGCTCAAGCACGTTGGGGAGACGCCAGTCTCCAACGCCGGATCCATCCGAAAGATTGCACATTCCGTTTGAAATGGTGTTGACCGCAGCCAGGCCGTCATACCAGTTTTTGCCGCCGCTGATGCAGTCGACTTTCTTCAGCCAGATCAGGCCGGTCAGGCTGTCGGTGATAGTGCCGTTGCCGTTGTCCATAAAACGCGGATTCGGCCAGGATGTGCCGACCAACTGAGCAGCGTCATCGCCCCCGGCAAAACTGACCGATTGACCGGTTTTGGGGAGTGCGCCGGTAAAAAGCAGCATACTGTATTGGCGCTCTATCTGTCCGCCAACTCCGTCTATTACAACAACCGTGAAGGTGGATGTGCCGGAAGTGGTCGGCACGCCCGATATCATCCCGCTTTGGCTACCCAATGTGAGACCGTCAGGAAGTGTCGAATCCGGTTTGATGCTGAAGGTGTAAGGCGGGGTGCCGCCGGTCGTTAGAACTGAAGACGCATACTGTTTGCCAAGAGGTGCGGAGGGAAGCTGCGGTAGCACTATTCTTAAGGAACCGGAATTCCTGCTCTGGTTATTGCGAACCGGCCAGACCCGGTAACCGACGTATTTCCAATTTGCTGTGTGATTGCCGTCAGCCATGTTTATCACCCAGGCAAGAGCAAGATTGCCCAGATAAGTGTCAGATGCCCAGTACCAGTCAGCAGATACATTCCTGAATGCAGCATTGGAAAACGAACCACTGTTCAGCCAGGTTGAGTTGCTGGTCTCCCCTTTGTTTGTCATGCTCCACAGTTCACGGGTATTCGGCAGACGCCAGTCGTTGTAACCAAGATAATTGTTGCTGTTCAGACATCTGACATAATCAAGGGCAGACTGCCAGCTCTTGGCGCCGGATATACCGCAGGCAGAGGGACCGGTCGGGTTGCCATCTCTGGTCCAGATCAGACCGGTCATGGTATCGGTTACAGTCTGGTCGCCATTGTCGGAAAAGCGCACGGCAGGCCAAACGGCTCCTTTTTGTAGATCACCATCCAGTTTGGTACCGGCACATGATATGACAACGCCTGACTGATCATAACAGCTTGTCTGACCAGTGCCTGGCAGCGCTAATAAGGCGGTTCCCTGGCCATCACGAACCGTCCAGGTGTAATAGGCGGTGCCCTTGCCTACCGGAGTGATGTTACCATCAGACATGTCAATTACCCAGGCTGACGCAGCACCGGCTGCATATGTGGACGATGACCAGTAACGTGCGGCAACCGGATTCCTGAATCCGCCTGCTGACAACCAGGTCGCCTGGTTTGAGTATTTACGGTTAATCAGGCTCTCAAGCTCGGTAACATTTGGTAAACGCCAGTCATTGTGGCCAAGATAGTTGTTATTGTTCAGGCAAGTCGCGTAATCAAGAGCACCCTGCCAGTTTTTGGTGCCGCCAATGCACTGACCACCAGGTATTGTTATGGTATTGGCATCTCGCAACCATTCAAGACCGGTCAAGCGGTCACGTATAATTGAACCGTTAAGCGAAAGCGAGTCGTCAGGGTTCGTAAAACGGGGTGCAGGCCATGATATTCCGGATTGGTATTCTCCGTCATGACCACTGCCGCTGCATGGGATTGCATTGCCGGTTGTATCAAAGCAGATATTTTGCCCTGTGGCTGCGACTGATGCCGGATTACTTGTAATGCTAATATTTCTGAGCGTTGAAGCATCTGAAAGTATTGAGATTCCGGTAATTGTAACCGGCTGGTAGCCGTATTTAGTGACTGTTATGTTGGCTGTGCCGACCGCCGGAGTATCAAACAGATAGCTGCCGTCACTTCCGGTGAGAACTGTCACGCCGAGTAGGCTGACCGTCGCGCCAAATACCGGCAACCCGTTCTGGTCAGTTACCACGCCATACACTCCCCGTGCTACGGTGGCACTAAGCGGTATCTGATATGTCTGGGGGTCGATCGTAAACGTGAGAGCGGCGGAGCTGTTGCCTATAACCGTGGGAACAGAGACACTCACCGTGCAGTAGGCGTTGGCATTCAGAGTAGGAGAAAGGCTGGCACAGGGTGTGGCGCCACCAGGGACAAGCACAAAATTACCGCTGTCTGTTCCGGTCATAGCTATCGATGTGATTGTTACTGCTTGGGTACCGGTGTTGCGGATAGTGTAAACCGTCGGCGTGGTTGAAACCCCATTGGTGACTCTCCCCAGGTCAGGGGAGGTTGCAGTATTGATTGCGAGCGAACCAAACTGCCAGTAACGCCCCTTTCGAACCGGCCAGACATATTTTGCGGTGTTCTTGTCAACCTGAACAAGATAACCATTACCGTTGCTTAAAGCCCAGCCATTTCCGGAGCTAAGAACATGAGTGCTGGAAGACCAGTATTCGCTCTGAACAGTAGTAAAGGGGTGCCCGGAAGAGATTGGTGGCGAGCTGCGGGAAATATCAACAAGACTTTCCAGCTCGTTGGCGTTCGGCAGATGCCATTCACCGGCACGGGAGCCGTCTGTCAAACCACAAGTGCCGCTAGCCAGGCCATTGGCGGAAGTGAGAGAGTCATACCACGTTTTGGTGCTGAAACAGTTGGCGTTCTTTAGCCATACCAGACCGGTCAGGTTGTCACTGACCGTGCCATCTGCATTGTCGCTGAAGCGTGGAGAAGGCCAGGCGATCCCCATTTTCAAAGCCCCATCATCACGAGGGGAGATGCTGGTTATCTGGCCGGTAACAGGAATCTGTGCGACCGGTGTGACACTTCCTGAACGAACCGCCCAGATGCCATACAATCCTGCCTTAGCGGCACTTTGAACATTACTGTCAAAAACTGAGACCACCCAAGCATTGTTGGTAGCATCCGGAACCATGCCGCTCGAAGTCCAGTAATGCTCCAGATTAGGCACGTTGGAGAAGCCATGATTCATTATCCATTTGTTGTTGCTTAAATCGCGCAAGCTTCTTAGTTCAAGAACATTGGGTAAGCGCCAGTCACCAGCGGCAGAGTTATCCGTTAAGTCGCACGCTCCGTGTGCAAGGTTGTTGATCGCCGCAAGTCCGTCGGGCCAATTTTTAGTGCCATAGCAGCCGACGTTCTTCAGCCAGACCAGGCCGGTCATGTTGTCTGTTATGGTGCCGTTGCCGCCATCCGTAAAACGCGAATTCGGCCAGGCGGTGCCAAGCAGCAGAGCACCGTCATCGCCGGCGGCAAAACTGACAGACTGGCCTGTTTTGGGAACCGCCGCCGGAGCGGCGAGTGCAGTGGAGAATGAGAAGTGAAGTAGACAGAGCATCAGTGGCAGAGCAATAAAACGGTAAGGTCTTTCGGCAGGAGCAACAGGGCGTTTGCCGTCGCAAATTAACTGCCTGAACACCATAACACACCGGAATAAAATTGACGCTGCTGTTCCTGTAAACAGATTTTTCATACTCATTCTCCTATGTAAGCCGACAATGCTGAAATTAAACCATTGGATTAAAAACGAAAAAGGGCACCATCGCTTTAACAATGAGCCTCGTTAGGTGGTTGGAAGGAGTATGAGGTTTTTTGTCTGCTCGACGGTTGTAGCCCCGATAAAAGGGCAAACTACTCTTCCTGGATCAATTGGTCGGGCATTCTATTCTAAGCGCTATTTCATTGTCAATCCCCTAAATAGGGTATTTTTGGCATACCCTAATCACTCCACATTGCATTAAAAAAGGGTCCTAAAATCGTGTTGAGCCACTTTCTGCTCGACAGTTGTAGGCCCCGATATACGGGCAAACTAACTCTTTCTGGATTGATTTGCCACGTATCCTGTTCTAAGTTTGATCTCATCGTCAATCCCCTAAATAGGGTATTTTTGGCATACCCTAATTACTCCATGCTGCGTTTAAAGCCGCTACTAAAACCGTGTATTTGTGTCGAAATTGAGCCCGTTACGGAGTAGGAGATCTGCGGTTTATAAATCATTGCACAAAAACAAAGGATATTTTATATATGTTAACCAGAACATTTTGACACTGCGTTATGGATTATAGGAGTAATTCTTGAAATTTAGGGATCAGAAAATCACCTGGGTCGCTATTTCTATAGTCTGTTTCATTACAGGATTACTTCTTTATCCGTTTTGCAGCAGAGTAGAGAAAAATTCATACGACCTGAGAACCAGACTTGCAGGCAAGCTTCATGCTCCACCACCCGCCACTCATATCGTAGTAGTCGCTATTGATGAAAAATCCATTCTTGCCAAAAAGCCTTTCGTATTCTGGTATCCGGATATCGGGCGTTTCTGCAGTATTATGGGTCAAATGGGCGCTGCATCTGTCGGCATCGACCTGATTCCGATACATTCCCTTGAGCAGAAACTGGGTCCAGAATATCTGGGAGCTGATATTTCCGGTTTCGGAACAAATGGTTTTGCTGATATGGGCAAAACACTTGACCAACTTCTGATGTCCGGCTTAATTGAGGGGGGAAAGTCCTCGCATATAGTGCAGGGGGTAGCCGGATCGACGGTACCATTTTACTATGACTTTCTTGCGTTCATGGGGAATGTCACTCCGGCGTTATTAAGTCTGGAGGCTGATGAAGACTCCATTGTACGAAATCAGCCCGGTTCTTACGAAAATGATGTACCAGCCTTTCCCGCAGAACTGATCAGAACTCCCGGCCGTCAAATATCTTTTCCGAAGGTGCTACCGATCAATTTCAGGCTTCTGCCCGGCATTCCGGTTCTGGATTTTGAGGAGATATTGGCAGGAAAGACTGACCCTGCGCTGATAAAAAACAAAATCGTAATACTTGGTCTATTAAGTCCATTCGATGATGTTCACGAAACGCCAATCGGCGTTAGGCCGGGCATGCTCATACATGCCACATCCATAGAGACCCTGTTGTCCGGACAAACCGTCACTTATTGCTCAAAGACAATTTCACTGATTCTGATTGCTTTTCTCTGCGTGATCTCTTTCCCCCTTACTACTTACAGTTCGCCAATACGCTCGATTCTCTCTCTTGCCGCTTTAACCTCCGTTTATGTCATAATAGATTACCTTTTCTTTGAATCGGGTTTTGTCATACCTCTTTTCCCGAATGCAGTTATACCGATAATAATGTTCTGCATCTCCTACCCATATCGCTATGTTGTTGAAGATCGGGGGAGGCGCAAGCTCTATCAGGCTTTCGGCTATTACGTATCACCTGAAGTTATTGACCGCCTGATAGTGAGCGATGCGGACCATCTCTTGAAGGGGGAGCGTCACAATGCATGTGTAATGTTTCTTGATATTAGGGATTTCACTTCCCTGTCGGAGAAGTACCCAGCAGAGTCAATCGTGGCTATGCTTAATGTCTTTTTCGAAAAAGTGACGGAAATTATTCAGAATCGCGGCGGATTTGTGAACAAATTCATAGGAGATGGCGTGCTTGCCTTTTTTACTTCTGGCATTGACTATGTTGATCATGCTATAGAAGCTTCATTGGAAATATGTGAATTAACCGATGAGATTAATTCATCAGGCTTACTCAGGCAGCATATCGAAGAAGATGTACTTAATATCGGAATAGGACTCCATGCGGGGAGTGTGATACTTGGAAATATCGGCTCAAAACGCAAGATGGATTTTACCGTCATCGGCAGGACGGTAAATGCTGCCAGCCGAATTGAATCACTGACAAAACAGTATTCACGGGCGGTACTCGTGAGCGCGGATGTAAAATCCATGTCAAGTCATAGTTGCGTTTTTGAACCTCTTGGGATGGCTGAAGTTAAGGGGATACCGGGTGGAGTGGAAATATTCGGCATTCAGCAATAAATTTATTTTATAAGGGGGCAGTTAACATGAAAAATGAGTTATGGGTAATAAGTATGGTCTTTATATTTATGACAGCAGGCAGCGCCTTAGCCGATGACTGGAGAATTTTCGGGGCGCAGGGGGTCGTACAGATCGCTCCAAAAGGGGGGGAGCCTGTGACCATCAGCAACGAAAAAAGCCCTATGATGAAGGTGTCGGAAGGCTCCACCATCACCGTTAAAGGGAAGGGAAAGGTGGTGTTGGTCTCGCTCAAGAGCCGGCAGGCATTTGAAATTGGAGACAACAGCACGGCGCTGGTTGATCCAGCCTCCATCAAGGCGATAAAGGGCACGGTGAATCCCAAAAGCGGGTTTGCTCCGCCAACTGGTAAAGATGGCAAGATGGGGGGCATCGTTATGCGCAGTATATCCAAAAAGAACCGAAGCTGCCTGAAAGCGCTCTCACCGGTCAGCACAACTGTTCTGGAAACCACTCAGGAACTTCGCTGGGACAATCAGTGCGACGGCTTATCAAAGGTGACACTGACAATATTATCGGATGAGCAGGTTATACATTCCGCTGAGGTTCTTTCTTCATCCTCATATAATCTGCCAAAGGACATATTGAAAACCGGAAACCGCTATCTCTGGATGATTGACGGGGGAGCCAGCTTTGATATGGCAAGCGGCGTATTCCTTGTCGCTGGCGGCAATGAGCGTGAGGAGGTACTGCAACGAATGAAGGAGATATCTCAGCTTGCCATTCCGGAGGAACGCCTGGCTTACATATATTTTCTTTCGGATAGAGGGTTTTCTGATATGGCAAAAGAAGAGGTAGAGCGGCTTAGATCAGCTTATCCTGAGGCTCCCGGCCTCTCTGAATTGCCATGAGACGGCTGTTTTTACGCACAACAATTACCCTAGCTCTGCTACTCTTTTCACTCCTGCAGACCAGTACGGCATCGTGGGGTGGGGATGGGCCGCTTGCCGCTATTGATACGCTGCTTGCCTCCGGCAGGTACGGGGAGGCCGCAGCGCTTGGTGAAGCAGAACTCGCATCACCCGGTATTCCGGTTTCGCTTCTTGCTCCGCTTGTTTCTGCCACAGCTCAGGCAGCGATAAAAGCAGGCAACTCGAAAATTGCTCTCAGACTGATCGATTCGACTCTTGAGAAGACTATAATCACGCAACCATCCAGATACCGCCTGCTGAATACAGCCGCTTTTGCGGCGATGTCATTAGGTAACAACAGCGCCGCCGCACGATATCTGAGTGAGGCATCGGGAATACAGGGCATCTCTTTTCAAGACCAGGCCATTCATTTTTTTCTAAAGGGAATGCTTGCCACTCAGAGCGGCAAAGAGAAGGAAGCCGAACCCGCATTTGCTAAAGCGGAGGAATATGCCTACAATTCGGCAGTTTCCTCCATCAAGCCAGCCATATTTCTGCAGCAGGGCAAACTGGCGTTAGCCTCCGGGAAAACACCAAAGGCAATTTTGCTCTTTAAATCGGCTATACAGGCGTCCGAAAAACTTGAGCCTGATGGAGATCTTCCTAATATTCTCGCTGAGGCGGGATCGCATCTGCATAAACTTGCCAGAGGCAAAGACAAGCCAGAAAACAGTGCTGATTCAGACCTTGCCATGCGGGCTATGATGCGTGCGACCGTGCTGTCCCTGAAGCTGCACAATTATCGTGCAGGGGCAAACGCTTTTTCAAAAGCTGCTGCTGCAGCGGAAACTGAAGGAAAGCTTAACGAAGCGTTGAAACTTGCTTTCGAAGCTATCGACACCTCGCAAAAGGGCAATCATGCGGACCTTCTCCCCTCCACTCAGCATCTGACGGCCCGCATCCTTAAAAAACTGGGGCGGAAAGAAACCTCACTGGCCATGTACAGAGTCGCCGCCAGCAATCTGGAACTCTCAAAGAGGGGGATACTGCCGGATTGTTCCAGCACGACCGCACAGTATCATGATACCGTACGTCCTGTTTACATGGAGCTTGCCGAGCTTCTGTTCGATGCCGCAGGCGCTGCTGTCGATGTTGAAAATCAGCAAAAACTGTTGTTTGAAGCCAGAAATACTCTGGAGATGCTGAAGACTGAAGAATTAAGGGATTATTTCGGCGATGCCTGCCTTGGAAGCGAAAAAAAGGAAATTACACCAAATAATTTGCCCCCGGGAATAGCTGTGCTCTACACCGTTATATTTCCGGAACGGATGGAGCTGTTACTCTCTCTGCCGGACGGGATGAAGCGGTTTACGGTTGCGCAGCCGCTCGGCGAGATCGGTCGACAGGTCAGAATGTTGAGACTCACTATTGAGAACAGATTCGATTCGTGGGAACCACCCGCCAAAAAGCTGTACGACTGGATTATCCGACCTCTCGAACAAGAGTTCAAACGCCAGAATATTACCAGGATTGTGTTTGTGCCGGATGGCCCTCTCCGGAACATTCCGCTTACGGTGCTTCATGATGGTAAAACCCAAATTATCGAGCGTTTTTCGGTTGTTACACTTCAAAATCTGGCATATTCATCTCGATCAAAGTGGGTGGAAACTGAGCAGTCAATTCTGATGGCCGGAATTTCAGAGAGCGTCCAGGGCTATCCGGCGCTTACCAATGTGGAAAAAGAGCTACAAGGGATAGGGGGGGCGGCGGTAAGGCGTGGGAGTGTAACACTGCTGAATAGTGAGTTCAAGTTGGGAAACATTAAGAAGCATCTTGAATCGGCACCGTTTCCTTTCCTTCATTTTGCCTCGCACGGTGAGTTTACCGGGAGCTCCAGAGACAATTATATCCTTACCTGGGAAGGAAAGATGACGCTTGATGATTTAGAAAATTTTATCAGATCCGGAGAGATGAAAAAAAATCCGGTTGAGATTCTCTCTCTCAGCGCCTGTCAGACAGCCGCTGGCGATGACAGAGCTTCCCTGGGGCTCGCCGGATTAGCTGTCAAATCAGGTGCCCGAAATTCAATCGCGTCACTTTGGGATGTGGAGGATAAATCGACATCAGAACTATTCATAGAGTTTTACAGCATTGTCTCCTCAGGTTATGGAGGCGGTAAGGCAGAAGCATTTAGAATGGCTCAACTAAAAATGCGGGAACGGTACAAGCATCCATACTTCTGGTCCCCTTTCCTGTTTATTGGCGCCTGGCTCTGATCAGGATTTTACAAATTCGAAAAAAATGGAATAAAAGATGCCTGGGGAGGCGGCTGTCCGCCGCCAAAAAGTCTGAGCGTACTTGCAGCTCCATCGCCAGGCATGATGCAGCGTTTTGGCAGGAATGCGTCGATGTTGATAAAATCACCAGGCCTGCTTGCCAGGGCAGTTCCAATGTCTACGACAGGAGCATCCACAAGCACCGTCCCCTGGGCGCCGAAGCGGGACGAAGCGCTTATGACGCTGTCTGAAGAAGAGACCAGAAGATTTGAGTGTATATCAAGGTTGCCGCCGTCACCAAATTCCGCCTGAGCGGTTATTTTACCGCTGCGTAGAATAACAGTATCCCCACTCAACTGTACGTTCCCTCCATTTCCTGCGCCTGCCGTCGCCGAGGCGGATAGTTCTCCGTTGTCAATCGTGACGCCTCTGCGGGCTGTAAAGTAAATATTCCCGCCTTCTGAAGTAGCCGACTGCGTTGTCACCATACTGTCGGATATTTTTGCATCGTCGTTAATGTTTACCGTTATGTTCCCGGCGGAACCGTTCGACTTTGGATCTCCGTTTTTTGATAAGACCTTGTTTGCCAACATCCCGCTGCTGCTGTCGAGTATCGCGCCATTTCTTATAACCAGCGTATCTGCTGTAACATTGATGTCTCCTGCATTTCCGGTTCCGGAAGATTTGGTTCTCAGCGAACCGCCATCAATCATTTTGAATCCGGCTGTTGTTACAGAGACTTGACCGCCTGCGCCGCTGCCTGATGTGTCAGAGGATACATTCGAGAAATCACCGACCACAGAGAAGGAGTCCCTTACATCTATAGCGATACTCCCGCCGCTGCCGCTGCTGCCGACGTCTGCGCTGGTTGATACTGCGCCGCCACTGGATACTGCAAGCTCACTGCCGTCAATCTTTATTGTTCCGGCGCTCCCAGATCCTTGCGTGGCGGAGCTGATTCTACCCCCACTTACCGCAACAGAAGGGGTGGCAATGATTACATCCCCACCTTTGCCGCTGCTTCCCGCGCCGGTCTCTGCTGTGATAAAGCCGCCAGTTTTTACCTCAAGCTGCGGGGTCGTGATCTGAATGCGCGCCCCATCTCCTGAAGAAGCGGTGTTGCCAGTGATTCCGGCTCTGGTTGTCGCACCGCTTATCGTCACTCGATCCGTTGCGGTTACAGCTATCAGACCGCCGTTTCCCCTGCTTCCTGCAAGCGCAGCGGCTGATACGATGCCGCCGTCGGCAAGGGAGATGGTCGAACTCTCAAGCGCGATGCTTCCGGCATTGCCGGAGCCGCCGGTCTCAACACTGACCTGGCTTGAAGCGCCCCCGCCGCCGACAGTCAGAGCGCCGGTTGTCTTTATGGCGATACCTCCACCGCTACCGCTGCTGCCGGTTGCTGCCACGGAATTAACCATTGCGCCGCCGGATAACACTACTTCAGATGCTGAAAGAGCAATATTGCCGGCATTGCCTGAAGCTAAAGTGTCAGTAGATATCGTGCTCCGCCTGGCATCAGACGCTGTCCCGTCAATAAGAATGCGACCAGAGCTGTTTACGGTGATGTCCCCTCCCCTGCCGCTTCCTCCCTGTGCAATTGTGGTAACCGAGCCTCCGCCGGTTATGCTGACGAGCGGCGCTTTGAGAGTAATGTGCCCTGCGTTGCCGGAAGTTGAGTCACTGGCAATACTCCCTTTTTCCCTGAACTGGTTTAATGGTATTGAGGCAATAAGAATCAACTCGGAGGCATCGACTGTTATGCCGCCGCCGGTACCTAATGTGCTGTCTATGCTGGAGCTGATTGCACCCCCTCCGGTCAATGAGAGTATGCCGGTTTTGATGCTGACATCGCCGCTGCTGCCATTGCTGGAGTAAAACACTCGCGTCTCAATTCGACCGTTATCCAGAAGAGAGAGTTTATTCGTATCGATTATGATATTTCCTGATCGACGTGCAGTTGCTGAAGGATTGGCAAGTAGGGAGCTGCTGATAAGCCCCGAGCCGGATACGGTAAGTTCGGAAGCCGTAATGGATATATTGCCGGAGGTGCCATCCCCATTTTCGCTCCTTATGTCTCCGCTGACAGAAATAGTCCCGGTCGCGTGAATGTTCAGGGAGCCTGCTCCGCTGGTTGCCCCTGCGCCAAGAACCGGCGCTGAAGATGAGACACGCGCCCCTTCCCCTATGGAAACATTACCGGCATCAATAGCGACGTTTCCTGCTTTGCTTCCGCCATTGGCATCGGCACTGACCCAGCTTTTTCCTTCAACGGAAAAATTTCCGGCCGACTTGATAGTAAGATCAGATCCGATCGCTTTGTTCCATGAATCGGAATTTATGTATGAACTGCGATCAAGATCGCCACGTATGACCACCTCTCCGGCGGTCAAGGCCATCGAGCCGCCGGAAGCTGAGCCGGACATTCCTGTGCCTGTTATAGAAGATGAGATTATTTCGGTTTTTCCGGTTACATTGATGTCGATCGTCGCTCCTGATGTATTACCGTATGTATCGTTGAAAATGAATGAGTGATCCATATAAAACGCGCCGCTTCGGATAAATATTTTGCCGCCTCCGGCACCGCTGGAGTCAACATTTGCGACTTTAAGTCCTTTCATACCGGTTGTTGTGTAGACAGGCCCCTCAAATACGCCTCGTTTATCAGATATATTGATGTTCCCCATTGAAGACGCAGTGCCGGTGAATGTCGCGCTATTTACCTCTCCGGCAGAAGCGAGCGCAACAAGAGCTACCGTCCCGCCGTATGACCAGAGATTGGCTTCAGTCAGGGTAATATCACCAGCAGTAACAGAAATTGTTTTACCCTGTGGTACTCGAAGAAAAGAGCCGTCTGCGGTTATCGGATTCGGCGGCTTCAAAAAGCCAAAAGCGCTTGGTGGGTCAACAGTCAGGTTTGCTGCGGCTGCAGAATCGGCAGGGAATCTGCCTGATGCGCCGAGTGCAACATAATCGGCGGTGGATGCGTGAAAAGAGCCGGTTACGTCAAGTGAGGCCTTTGGTCCGAAAGCTATGCCGGAAGGATTTATGAGGAAAATATTCGCGCCCGGAATGGTTGAGCTGATTGTTCCGTTAATTGATGACGCCCCACCGGTTACCCTTGATATTAAGGTGCTGACAGAAGCGGGACCGCTGAAAATGGCCTTCTCTCCGGAGGTCAGCGAAAACTTCGAGAAACTGTGAAACAGATTGCCACCCACCTGGCGGCCAAGATCTGAAGTAATCGCATAGTTTGGTCCGCCGAGAACGGTGGCGCCTCCCATTGTGCCGTCTGTGGCAACGCCGCACCATGCCTGGTGAGCATTCAACAAAAGAAAAACAGCGAGGCTCGTACGAAAGCTGGATATGACTCTGCTCATTACAGACTCCATGACACAAGAAAATGAAAACCCCTGTCCTGCAGGTCTTCAATCTGGTGATTGTCCGGCTTGATTACCGGATAAGCGTATAAAATATCCGCAGAGAGACCTTTCCATGTCAGCTTGACTCCCACTCCGGCTCCAGCAATCTGCTGTTCTGAAGTGTTCAACTTTGACGGAGAATTATCCCACCCTCTGCCATAATCGAAAAAAGAAGATAGCGTCAAGAGCTCGCTCCCCTGATCTCCGGAAATCAAAGGGAAAAAATATTCAAACGATCCTCCCAGGGCATTGTCATTGACCAGAAGATTCTTACGGAACCCCCTGACGCTGTTTATACCGCCAAGCGAAAATTTCTCCATCGACGGCAGAGATCGCTCGGAGATTTGCGCATCTCCACGAATCATAAACCTGGTGTCAAACCATCCCGTTCTTTGCATCCACATCAGACGGCTCTGCCAGGATAGGAATTTGGCTGAATCGGCCGAGAACGACGCGTTTGTTGACAACAGAAACACGTAGGATGCGCCTCGTTCGAGCCACTCAAGACCGAGGCGGCCAACGTCGAGCCTGCTTAAACCGTCCGTTTCATTTTCTGAAAAAGAGAAACCCTGGCCAAGCAGATAATTTCTGCTTTCGCTATGATCGAAAGAAATGGAGGGACGAACTTCACGGCGCGTGCTTTTAATGACCGGATGACTCAGCTTCCCGCCGAATGTTTCTGATTCGCTTTTGATGTCGAGCTTACTGAAGAGCGGGTCAATGACCCTGTGTTCTCCGCGGCGATAAAACGGTTCAATGGTGGTGTCAGATGAGGTTACCGGAACTGACACGGAAGCAGACATGTCATAGCCACCTTCAGTGAATCCGAAGCGGGTCGAAAACAGATCGCCAATACCGATTGCATTGCGGTACGAAAGACCGATTTCGCCTCCGTATGAACCTGTGGCCGGGGAATTGTTATTGGAGGACAGGATGTATGCAGACCAGGGGCGTCCTTCGCTGACCTTAACCGACAGCGCGCTTTCACCCGGCCTGGCTCCGGCGGAAAGCGTTGCATTGATCGAGCGCACTTGCGGATCCTGCTGCAACAGTTGCAGCATATCCCTCAGGTTAAAAAGATTAAAAGGGGGTTCGGATGCCATTTTAAGGCGCGAACGAAAATAATCTTCAGAAAAGGAGCTGGTGTCAGAGACAGTTATCTCCGTAACACTCCCCTCGATAACCTGCATCCTGATTATGCCGTTATCAACCTCCTGATCCGGAATGACAACGCCTGAATTGATGAAACCGTTATCCACAAGCCAGAGTGTCAAGCCGTTTCGTATAATTTCGAGTTCGGCAAAAGTGATGGTTTTGTCCAGGTAGGGGGAAATAATTTTGTCCCGGACGGCATCCGGAACAATCGGGCTCCCTTCGAGCAGAACTACGGAGAGTCTGGTTGCCATTCGACCGTTTCTCTCCGCATAGCAGAGGGATGCCATAAGGAAGATAAGGGTGAAAAGAAGGATAAAAGACAAGTAACGATGTTTTAAGTTCATGGTCTCTAAATTAGTTTCTATCCGTGAAGACAACATGCTGAAATAATTGTTAAAAAAGCTACTTTTGCTCTGGTTTTTAATAGTATAAAAAAGAGGTTCTCGCATTGTAATATC
This sequence comes from uncultured Geobacteraceae bacterium, assembly GCA_903845365.1. Taxonomy (GTDB): domain Bacteria; phylum Desulfobacterota; class Desulfuromonadia; order Geobacterales; family Pseudopelobacteraceae; genus JACRCG01. Next base: position 31,376 of record CAIMXI010000510.1, read on the forward strand.
ATTCACACAGGAAATCCATATATTTTGGATAAGTGTACTTAATAATATTCTTCGTCTGAGGTACCTGCATGACACTCCACCCAGACGATATCTGCATCTCCGGGAGCTTCAAACCCTCCTGCGCTTCCAGTTTCACCAGAAGCTTGAGGCAAGCGTCCAGCTTTAAAGAACCGCTTGCACTATACCACCCCAGATGTTCGCCAATCGTCCGCGTCAGTTCACTCCGGCTCAAGCGGGAACAGGTGGCAACCGTTTCTCGGATATCCGCTAATTCTACAGCACTGATTACTCGTCCACAATGGTCCAGATGTCCCTTAATCTCTCGTCCCATAGCGTTACTACTCTATTAGCAGAGTCAGTCAACTCTATCCTAGCAAAAGGGATCTAATATGTTTACTGGTATCTTTACGACATAATATTTTATGTAGGGCGGTTAAAAGGCATAATCTATGGGGCTCTGTAGATTCGTGCGTCAGCGGCATGAATTTTACACTGCTGCCGCACAACCATAATCAAATGTTACCACACGGTCTGCACATTTGGATAAGATCGAAGTTTATCGTCCTTTGTCACCAACAGCGCCCCAAGTGACAGAGCTGTTGCAGTGATAATACGGTCGGCGGGATCTGTATGGGGAAAATCAGGCAAGCGGACTGATTCAACCGCGATAGCGGTGTTGACCGGCACAAACGAAAGAAACGGTAACCGTTCGCAGCGTCCAAGCCAGTCTCTGACATCAAGTGCCAGACGCAGTCTCCCCCGTTCGACAAGGAGAGCAATTTCCCATGAGCTGAAACAGGAGACATAAACTGATTTTGTCTTCATTGCCTGTTCGATTGCCTCACTCGCCGGTCTGCTTAATTGAGCAGGATTATCAACCCACCAGACCAGGGCATGGGTATCAAGCAAGATCATTTCAACGCCTCCCAGTCATCCAAACCAACCGGTTCAAGAGGATCATCATATTTGCGTACTGTATTGCGAAGCCCCATAAAATACTCCTCCGGGTCGGCAATATACGGTACAACCTTTAAAACCGGGCGACCACGGTCGGTAATTATCAGTTCTTCACCGGTCTGCTCGATTTTGCGGAAATATTCAAGGCTGTGTGGTTTGAATTGGGATTTTGAAACGGCTTGCGGCATAGTGAACCTCCCCTCTCTTTTATGACTATGGTAGCATGGTCACTTCTATTTTTTCAAGTAAGTAAGTTGAACACACACAAAATTATTCAAATTGACGTATAAAGATGCCCCTTCAGTATCGACACTAAAAAAGCACGCTCAAGCGGTCGGCTGTCATCTTGAAATCAGATTTGTTACGGAACACGCCTGTGGGACATCACAATTTCGAAATTAACGTTTTTGTAGGGGCGATCCCGGCGGGTCGCCATGTCAGGATAGCCAATATTTTAGGGGACTAGCGCATATCGAGGCACGGGCGAGCCAATGGCGTATACGTATAGCGGTACATCAACAAATTCTACATCCCTTAAGGTTTCTCCCCGGTACTTTTTCCTATTTTTTCGTAGGTTGCCGTTGAACATCGACGTCCTGGGAGCACGGACATTCTGTCCGTTTTCAAGCGGGTGTATCGCTTGAAACAGTCTTTGAAGTCAAAAACCTACAAAAGTAATCTCTTTGTAAGTGACACAGGACGGTAATACCGTTGTGTTCTCCTATTTGTTTCGCTTTCGAGGCGAAGCAGGAGGCCGCATTATTGGTGTGTGTGTCGCGTTTCACGATAAAACCGTTCAACGCGACCTACCATCTGGATAATTTATCTTTGAGTTTAAAAGGTTTTATCCGCTTTTATCTTTCTTTACCCTGTTGAAAAGTCTTTGAAGTTAAAAGCAAAACCTTTTATTTACAGGGATAAAAGGGATAAAAGCGGATGAAGTCAAAAGCAAAAAGTATTTTTGTGCCCGAATGCGGACAGGATGTCCGCGCTCCCAGAAAAATATGTGGCAAGCTGTTTTCCTGCCGGATCAGGAAATCTGTAGTTTCTAAATGCAAACCAAACAAAATCAAAATAATCATAAATAGGCATTGACACCGCTATTAGAAGGTAGTATTGACAATGCGCCAGTTCTAATCACTTGCATTTATTGGCATAATTTAATTCTCAGTGTAGTTGATATTAATAAACAAAAAAACAGTTGGATACAGTTTTGCGGTGCATTGGGCTGCTGCGGAAAGGAGTGCGGTAATTGGGAGGATCATGTAAGGAGGAGTTAAGCGCAACTATTCGTACAACACAAACAGAAATGAAAGGAGAAAGAAGATGAGAAAATTAACAGCATTATTGGCAGCAGGTTTGGTTTTGGGTTTGAGCGGGCAGGCGATGGCAGCGGCGGATGCAACTGCTACTTCTAGTATTGGGGCGACAGTGCTAACCCCGATCGCTATTACTAAGACCGCTGATTTGAATTTTGGAAGTTTTGCTGTTTCTGCTTCGACTGCTGGCACAGTAATTGTTGATGCAGCTGATGGGCGTACGTTTGGTGGTGCTGGTGGTGCTAGCGCAGTCTCCACAGCAACCGGTTTTGTTTCCGCATCATTTGATTTAAGCGGAGTAGCAACTGCTACATTTTCTATTACCTTACCAACGGCACCGGTGACTGTTACACATACAACAGTTCCTGCAAATACAATGTCAGTTTCTGCTTTTGTCAGCAATCCAGCCACTACCGGAGTGCTTGATGCTTCAGGGTTAAGGACTGTTAAGGTAGGTGCGACTTTGACCGTACCGGCTGGCCAGGCGGCTGGTACTTATACACACGCAACTGGTCTACCCGTAACTGTAGCCTACAATTAAAAGGTATTTTATTAGTGACGATCGCACGATTCGTGTTATTCGGTCAGGCAACATTTCTGTTCGCAGTAATGCTGCCTGACATTAAGGCTTATGCCGCCACCGCCAATGCAGCAGTTAGTGCTGAGGTCATCTCGCCCACCAGCGCATCAATAGACGCTGCGGCTGAATTATTGAAAAGCGCCAGCACCGGCATGCTCACACTGAGCATTCCCGGTGCCGGCGCTCTTTTTGCCAGCAAGGATGGCGGCGGTTCTTCTGTTGGGACGACGCTCTCTCCGAGCCCGGGCTTAAGCGCTGCAACCGCCGGCAATGATGTCGCTTCTTCAGATTTTGTATTGCCCACTTCGATTTCGGGCGCTGGCGCCGCTGCCGCCAGTAAGGATGGCGCATCTTCGGATGGGACGACGCCCGCTTCGGTCCCGGGCGATAGCGCTCCAACAGCCAGCGGGGATAGCGCTTCTTCGGGTGGGGTGACGCTTACTTCTACCGGCGTGCGTGGCAACTCGATAGTTTTTTCAACCACCGATACCGCCTCTTTGGCTTCAATCGTTACTGCACTAGCTGCATCAGGGGGCAGTATCCAGATAAGCGGCATTATGAGCTCCGGGCGGGGGGTGAGCCTGACCATCTCGCACGCTGTGAATAATGGCAACGGCAGTGGCACTGTACTTGCCACTGTTGCATACGATTGAGCGAGTTTCGCCTTCTGGTGGATTTATGGATAACGTGATTGGAAGGATTGCCGCGCAAGCGGAAAGAGTCAGGATCGCTGCGCCGTTTGGGGTGTTTGCGGCTTTTTTTTTATTTGTTGTTTCCGCTACGCCGGCTTTGGGCAATAGCTTTTCGTTTTATAAAGACACCAACGGCGATTTGCTTTTCGGGTCGTTCATTGCAGGCACTGGTGGCACAGTGAAGATTAACCCCACCGACAACTATCGTTCCGTGACCTCGGGTGGTGTGATACTGATGAACTCCAACTATCATGCGGCCAGCTTTAAGCTTAACTGCAGTACTCTGAGTGGTACAGATCCTTGCACAACGAGCTCTGTCTACTCAGTTACTCTGCCGGGCAGTGCTACCTTGACTCACAGTGTCGACAGCACCAAAACCATGTCTGTAGAAAGTTTTTCGGCGTATTCTTTAAATGGGGGTTCCAGCGGTTATCTGAAAGGTTCTGTTACGTTAGGTTCTGATACTTTGAATGTTGGCGCAACGCTGAATGTTGGCGCCAGCCAGACACCCGGGAGTTATTCGGGCAGCTTTTCCGTGACGGTGACGTATCAGTGACCGAAACCTAACCACCCCTGGCCCCTCCTAAAACATGAGGGGAATTTTGCTCCCCTCCTTACAAAGGTGGGGTTGGAGGGTGGTTGGGCTTAATGTCATTTTGATTGGAAATTTGAATCAGAAACAGGGATGAACCGCCACAATAAAGGAGGGTATATTATTGCATATAAAACGACTTTCATTCTTTGACCGACTGGTCGGGATTGTAGCCCTGATGCTTCTGCTGCTCTCTGCGGCGCAGTCAGCCCAGGCCGGTCTGATGCTCTATCCGACCCGTGTGGTGTTGGATAACAAGGATCGTAGCGCCCAGGTGGAGATCATCAACAACGGCGACAAACCGGAGACCTATCGTATCGGTCTGGTCAACCGCCGCATGACCGCGACCGGTGAGCTTGTATCCGCCGACAAACCTGAAGCCGGCGAGAAGTTCGCGATCGACATGATCCGCTTTTCACCGCGCCAGGTGACGCTGCAGCCGGGAAAGGCTCAGACGGTGCGGATCATGGTGCGCAAGCCGGACGGACTTGAGGCTGGCGAATATCGCTCTCATCTTCAGTTTGACCGTGTGGCTGATACTGAAGGGGCGGCAAATCTGGAGAACCTTGCCAAACCTGAAAAAGGTGAAATCTCAATAGTTTTGCAGGCTCTGGTGGGTGCTTCGATCCCGGTGATCGTGCGTCACGGCGAAACGAAGCTTACGACCACGCTGACCGACATTGCCATTGAGCAGGGGAAAGACAAGGAGCAGCTGCTGGCCTTTACCATTAACCGTGAAGGCAACCGCTCGGTGTATGGCGATCTGGTGGCAACATTCACGCCTGCTGACGGCAAGCCGATTGAGGTGTCCAGAGTTTCCGGCGTGGCGGTTTATGTGCCCAATGCTCAGCGCAAAACCAAGCTGCCGATCAGACTGCCGGAAGGTGTGACCCTGAAAAAAGGGGCGCTGACCCTGCGCTATCTTGACCGCCCCGATGCCGGCGGCAAGGTGCTGGCCGAGACGAAGTTAGCGATGCCGTGATTGCCCCGCTTCACTTCCGCTCTTTTGCAATCTGGTTTTGCTGATGTCTCGCTTTGCTCTGCTGTTACTCTTTTGCGCCCTGACCTTTTTTTTTGCAGGTGCGGCAACGGCTGCGCCTAATACCGGCCCGGTTGCCGCCGGGACGCCAAACGTGCTGATATTCGAGTTGCGTCTGGATGGTTCAACGCTGGCCGATTCCCTTACCGCTTATGAATCCGGCAAAGAAATTCTGCTGCCGTTGGGTGAGTTGACCCGCCTTCTTACACTTGGAATCACCGTAGACCCGAGAGCCCGCGTGGCCTCGGGTTTTATTTTGAGTGAAGACCGTCTTTTCCGCCTTGATCTACCCGCCTTGAAGGTGTCTTTTGGCGGCAGCGTCGAAGCGGTTGACCCGGTCGGGGTGCGCTGGCTGGATGACGATATCTATGCTTCCGGAACACTGCTGCAGCGCTGGCTCCCTGTTGATTTGAAACCTGATCTCTCAACCCTCATTATCGACGTACTCCCCCGTGAAAAATTGCCGATACAGGCGCGCCTGGAGCGTGAGCGTGCCGCCAAAGGACTGAGAGCGCGGGGCGGCGGCTATCAGGATCCCGGATATCCCCACGCCATACCGGACTACAGCCTGCTCAGCATCCCCTTTATTGACCAGACCCTGGGCCTTGATTATCAGGGGGGGCATGGCAGCAGTAAAGGCAACTGGGCCTATTCATCCTATCTTACCGCCGACCTGCTCGGTATGGAGGGGTCGCTCTACCTCTCCACCAGCAAGGGTGCGGATAAGCTTGATCACCGCCTGACCCTATCCCGCAACGATCCGGACGGTGAACTGCTGGGGCTGATGCGTGCCCGCTCGCTGACCCTGGGCAACATGGGTGTTCCTTCGCTCAACAACGTGCTGCGCGGCAGCGGCAGCGGCAACGGTGCCCTCATCAGCAATCGCGCGCTCTCCCAGTCGTCCAGCTATGACCACCATACCTTCCGTGGTGACCTCCCCCCAGGCTGGGATGTGACACTCTATCTGAACGACGCCCTGATCGCCATGGCGCATTCCCGCGCCGACGGCACCTATGAGTTTGCCGACCAGCAGTTGATGTATGGGATCAACGAATTCCGGCTGATGTTCAACGGCCCGATGGGGCAGACGCGGGTAGAGCGCCATGTTTTCAACATTGACCAGAACCTCGCCAAGCCGGGAGATTTTTTTTACACATTAGGGGGAGTGCAGGACGACAATAACCGTCTGCGCGGCTCCGCCCTGTTTGATCTCGGCCTGTTCAAACAGTTGGCGCTCAGCGGCGGTGCGGTCAGCATGCCCCAGAGTAGTGGAGGGTCTGCAACTACCGAGGATCGCCGCTTCTACAGCCTGGGGCTGCGCACTTCACTCCTTGCCATGCTTCTGAACAGCGATTTTGTGCTGGCGGAACAGGGTGGCTCTCTCTACGAGATCGGCCTCAAAACCCAGGTTATGAAGTACTCCATCGACTTTACCCATACCGGCCTGAGTGCAGATTTTGTCAGCGACTTCTATTCTGCCACCACAGACCAGATTAAATTTAAAGACCGCGCCCGCGTCAGCGGCTCTCTGCCGCTCTGGGGCAAACAACAGTTGCCTCTGGCTGTTGACCTCTCCCGCGAGGAGACCCGCAGCGGTATCCAGACGCTGGATGTTCAGGGGCGCCTCTCACTTAACGTGTTAGAAACCAACCTCACCAACTCCCTTTCCTGGAACAAGCGCGATTCATCGACATCATCCGGCGGCACACTGCAGGCGAGCCGGCGTGTGGCCGGCATCAACTTTAGCAGCCAGGCGGCCTACACGCTTGAACCGGATACAAAGATCGCAAGCCTGGCTCTGAACGGCGACATCAACTTCGGCCAGACCAGCCGCTTGAGTGTGGGGGTGCTGCATGTTCTTGATCCGAGCCAGACAACATTTACCACCGGCGTTACCCACAACTTCGGCACTTTCGGCGTCGGTCTGAGCGGACGTTATGTCAATACCGGCGAGTATGCGCTCGGAACCCAGCTCTTCATGGCGCTGTCGCGTGATCCCCGCAGCGGTGCACTGGTGCCTGACTGGCAGCCGATAGCAGGGTCGGGAGCGGTATCGGCGCGCGCTTTTCTGGATGCCAACCAGAACGGCATGTTTGATCCCGGCGAGAAACCGATCGAAGGCGCAGGCTTCACCATGAATGAGGGAGGCCGGCACCCGGTGAAGACTGATGCCAGCGGTGTTGCCTATCTGTCGCGTCTGCAACCCAAACAGTACACGGATCTGGCGCTTGATACATCTACCCTGGAAGACCCGCAATGGCTCCCGACCGTCAAGGGGATGCGGATTCTGCCGAGACCAGGCAAAGTTCAAAACATTGATTTTCCAGTGGTTATGACCGGTGAGGTGGACGGCACAGTATTTTTGGAGGATGGCGGTAAGAAACGCGGCATTGGTAATGCCCTGGTAGAGCTTGTGGATGAACATGGCACAGTGGTTGCCAGCGGCCGCAGCTCATCTGATGGCTACTACATCATACCGTCAGTCCGTCCGGGGCGCTACAAGGCTATGGTTTCACCAACACAGCTTGAGAAGTTGGGTCTGGATCTTACACAGCCTGTAGAGCTGGCCATGCGCGGCGACGGAGATTTTATCAACGGGAAAAATTTCACACTGAAGCGCAAAGGGACGATCGCTCCGGATGAACCGATCATGGTTGCCAAAGTTGCCGATGCGAAAGCCGGAGCTGAGCAGGAAGGCCCTGCCAAAACCAAACAGAAAGAAGAGCAGCAGGCAGATGATCGCCTGCTCTCCGAGAAACTGGAGATTGAGGCAGTTGCGATAACTAAAGCACGTCTCGACAAAATCAAGCTTGAAGAAGAGCGTTTGGAAAAAGAGCGACTGGTAAGTGAGCAACTGGAGAGAGAACGGCTACTTGCTGAAAAACAGGAGATGGAGCGAGTAGCGGCAGCCAAAGCAGAGCAGGAACGTCTTGCCAAAGCCAAGCTTGAAGAAGAACGCCTGCTGGCTAAAATACAGGAGATTGAACTAATTTCGCTGGCTAAAGCCGAGCAGGAACGCCTTGATAATATCAAACTTGAAGAAGATCGTCAGCTCGCTGAGAAGCAGGAGATGGAGCGCGTTGCTGCTGCCACAGCTGAGGAGGAACGCCTTGTTAAAGCCAAACTGGAAGAAGAGCGAATGCTGGCCGAGAAGCAGGAACAGGAGCGAGTAGCGGCGGCCAAAGCCGATCAGGAAAGACTTGCCAAAGCCAAGCTTGAAGAAGAGCGTCTGCTTGCAGAAAAGCAGGAACTGGAGCGAGTAGCTGCAGCTAAAGCGGAGGAGGAGCGCCTTGCCAAAGCCGAGCAGGAACGCCTTGCCAAAGCCAAGCTGGAAGAAGATCGTCAACTGGCTGAAAAACAGGAACTGGAGCGAATTGCGGCAGCTAAAGCGGAGGAGGAGCGTTTAGCCAAAGCCGAGCAGGAACGCCTCGCCAAAGCCAAGCTTGAAGAAGAGCGTCAGCTGGCTGAAATGAAGGAGATGGATCGAGTTGCTACGGTTAAAGCCGAACAGGAACTCATTGCCAAAACCAAACTTGAGGAAGAGCGGCAGCTGGCTGAGAAACTTGAGATGGAGCGAATAGCGGCAGCCAAAGCTGAGCAGGAACGTATCGCCAAAGCTAAGCTAGAAGAAGAGAGACAGCTTGCAGAGAAGCAGGAACAAGAGCTTATTGCTGCAGCTAAAGCCGAGCAGGAACGCCTTGCAAAAGCCAAGCTTGAAGAGGAGCGACAGCTTGCAGAGAAACAGGAGATGGAACGAGTTGCGGCAGCTAAAGCGGAGGAGGAGCGTTTAGCCAAAGCCGAGCAGGAACGCCTTGCTAATGCCAAGCTTGAAGAAGAGCGTCAGCTTGCCGAGAAACAGGAGATGGAGCGAATTGCAGCAGCTAAAGCGGAGAAGGAGCGTTTAGCTAAAGCTGAGCAGGAAAGCCTAGCCAAA
>CAIMXI010000511.1 GCA_903845365.1 uncultured Geobacteraceae bacterium
ACGGGCAACGCATAACCGCTGCTGCTGGCCGCCGCTCAAACCGAGAGCATTTTTATCGAGACGGTCACAGACCTCATCCCAGATTGCCGCTTTGCGGAGGCTTCGTTCCACAACTTCCATGAGCTTCTTTTTGTCGTTCATACAATGCAGACGGGGGCCGTAGGCAATGTTGTCGAATATGGATTTCGGAAAGGGGTTCGGCTTCTGAAAAACCATTCCCACCTTTTTGCGCAGCAGCACCTCATCGGTAAATTTTCCATAGATGTCGTCACCGTCAAAGAGCAAAGCCCCAGTCGTATTGCAGCTTGGAATGAGGTCATTCATACGGTTGATGGCCCGTAAAAAGGTGCTCTTGCCACATCCGCTGGGACCGATAATGGCGGTAACATATTTCGAGAGAATATCGGCACTGACCTTTTTGACCGCTTCAAACTCTCCGTAGTAGATGGAAAACTCCTTGGCCGAGATATGAGCTGTTCCACCGCCAGTTACTGTTTTCCGTGCAGGAGGCAGATAGATATCGCGTGTTGTTTTCTTTGCCGGCGCACTGTGCGAACTTTCCCGGGCATCAGCTGTCATGAGCATTGGTCCTTAACCTTTTAATTTTTGGGAAATACGGGCCCGCAACATAATCGCCGACATGTTCAGCAACAGCACAATACTTACCAGCGCAAGCACCATGCCATACTGGACATGCCGGATCTGATTGGCCGCTTCATGTTCGCTGGCCAGATTATAAATATTCCAGCTGAGTGCCGGCGTCGGTGATGAAAACACATCCGCGAGGCCTATTGCCGAACCGACACTGACGGCGGCGGTAAAGATAATCGGTGCCGTCTCGCCGGCAGCCCTGCCGAGACTGATTACTCCGCCAGTCAAAATGCCGGGCAGCGCAGCAGGCAGAATAACCGTCGCTATGGTATTCCACTTTGTGGAACCAAGGCTGAGCGATGCTTCCCTGTAGGTTTTCGGCACGGCAAGGATCGCTTCTTCAGCAGCCCGGATAATGGTGGGCAAAATCATGATGGCGAGCGTCAGAGCACCGGCAAGCACGCTTTTTGATTCCGAGACCTTGAGGGTATTGATAAAAAAGGCAAGCCCGAACATACCGAACACAATGCTCGGCACACCGGCAAGCGTGCTGTTGGCACTGCGCAGCATGCTGTTGAAAAACCCCGGTTTGGCATACTCGGTAAAATAAACAGCTGCAATCACGCCAAGGGGAAACGCAAACAGCATGGCGCCGACCGCAAGAAAAAACGTACCCTGAATTTCAGGCCAGATGCCTCCGAAGAAATGCGAGTCAACCGAACTGTCGGTGATAAACCCCCAATAGACCGTGAATTCCGGCAGCAGCATGTTGTCAAGGTTGTCCTGAACATACGGAAAAAGCCGTGCGAGCGAAGTTCCCGCAAACCCGGGAGCACGCAGGGCGAAGTACTCCTTCGCCATGATGTTGGGATTGGAGTTGTCCCATTTGGATTCGTAGAGCAGGTCATGCAGCTTTTCCTGGGCTTTTTCCCATCGGGTCTGCCCGTACTTGAACCTGGTCAGCATCGGTACGTGATCGCCCGGCATCGGGCCGAGCAAAGCCTGCAGGGCGGTTTTAAGCTGCGCGTATTTCCCCTTGTATTCCGCCTTTTTTTCGGGCGTCATGGTGTCGAGTTCCGCATCGAAGTCCTTGAGCATGCCGTACACCTTCGAGCGGTACCGGTCGGACAAGGCAATCTCGCTTGTCAGGTTCTCGCCACCGCCACGGTTGAACTCGTGGAGCAGCATTTTGCGGTGCTCGATGGTGCCGGTAAAAAAGACGGCCCCGATGCCGTTAGTGAGAATCGGCACAAGCACAACCAAGAGAGCCATCGCCATCACCACAATAGAACCGATACCAAGAGCGGTAAAGGAGCGGTCAAGTATTTTTCTGGTTCCGATATGCATAACAACAGTGACAAAAAAGTTACACGACAAATGCGTTCAGCCCTCTCGCTTAAAAACAGGCATTACTGACCGGAAAGAATCTTCCGCTGGCGGACCACAATCCGCTCGCTGACAAGGTTGCTGATAAAGCTGATAACGAGCAGCAAAAGACCCATGGCAAACAGCACATGGTACCGGGCGGAACCGGTCACCTGGTCGGCCTCACCCATGTCACCGGCTATGGTGGCCGTCAGGGTACGGATGGCTTCGAGATAGTTGAACCATGGTTCAGGAATATGGGACGAGTTGCCCGATGCCATCCATACCACCATCGTTTCGCCAAGCGCGCGCATGATACCGAGAATGACCGCGGCAAGAATACCGCTGCTTGCGGCCGGCAGAATGGTTTTCACAAGCGTTTCGGCCCGTGTTGCTCCAAGCGCGTAACTGCCTTCGCG